>NZ_JBHYZV010000122.1:0-16087 GCF_042753905.1 Streptomyces sp. NPDC059248
GCGCCGTACGGCCCCGCCGGGGCGTTCCGCCACCCGTCCCCGCGGGCGGCGGAACGTTCCGACCCGGTGGTACGGCGCCGGCCCGTCAGCAGCAGCGGGACTGCGGGGCCTCCTCCAGCCGGCGGGCCCGCTGCCGCTGGAACTCCCGCCGCGACGGGACCGGTTCCTCCGGCCGGATCCTGCGGTGGTGCGCGCGGTACCGCTCGTAGGCCGAGTCGCCGCTGACCTCCCGCAGATACCAGCGCGCGGTCCGCAGCCAGCCCAGGAGCCGGCTCCGGGGCGCGAGTGCCGGGACGCTCATTCGCGGACCACCGCCTTCTCGGTCCCGGCGGACGCGTCGATCGTGGTGGCGACGTACGGGGTCTCCGTCGTCGGCGGCAGTTCGGGGGAGCGGAGCGTGCGGACGCACACCACCGCCGCGTTGACGATCACCACCGTCACCAGCAGGACGAACAGGATGATCAGCACCCCGTCCACGGTGGAGTTGAGCACGATCGTGTCCATGTCGTCGGCGTTCTTCGCCGGGCCGATGACCTTCCCCGCGTCGGCGGCGTCGGCGAACCGGTCGCGCTGGGCGAAGAACCCCACCCGGGGGTCGGGCGAGAAGACCTTCTGCCAGCTCGCGGTGAAGGTGACCGCGACGGTGAACGCGAGCGGCACCCCGGTCACCCACGCCCACCGGAACCGGCCCGACTTGATCAGCAGGGTCGTCGCCACGGTCAGCGCGACGGCCGCCAGCAGCTGGTTGGCGATCCCGAACAACGGGAAGAGCTGGTTGATCCCGCCCAGCGGATCCGTCGCCCCGGCGTAGAGGAAGTATCCCCAGCCGCCGACCACCAGCGCGCTCGCCAGCCAGATACCCGGCTTCCAGTTCACCCGGCCCATCGGCTTCCACACATTGCCCAGCATGTCCTGCAGCATGAAGCGGCCCACCCGGGTTCCCGCGTCGACGGTGGTCAGGATGAACAGTGCCTCGAACATGATGGCGAAGTGGTACCAGAACGCCTTCATGCCCTGGCCGCCGATGACGTCGGAGAAGATCTGCGCCATTCCCACGGCGAGCGTCGGCGCGCCACCGGTCCTGGCGACCAGGGTGGACTCCTCCACCGCCTTGGCCGCCGCCGCCAGCTCGTCGGGCGAGATGGTGAACCCGAGATTCGCCACCGCCGCCGACGCCGACTCCACCGAGTCGCCCAGCACCCCGGCGGGAGCGTTCATCGCGTAGTACAGCCCCGGGTCGAGGACCGCCGCGGCGATCAGCGCCATCACCGCCACGAACGACTCCATCAGCATGGCGCCGTAGCCGATCATCCGGACCTGGGACTCCTTGGCGATCAGCTTCGGAGTGGTGCCGGAGGAGACCAGGGCGTGGAAGCCGGAGAGCGCGCCGCAGGCGATGGTGATGAAGAGGAACGGGAAGAGGGACCCGGCGAAGACCGGACCGTCACCGGTGGAGGCGAACTTGCTCACGGCGTCCGCCTGGAGTTCGGGCGCCGCGAAGACCACCCCGAGCGCCAGCAGCGCGATCGTACCGATCTTCATAAAGGTGGAGAGGTAGTCCCGGGGCGCCAGCAGCATCCACACCGGGAGCACGGAGGCCACGAATCCGTACGCCACCAGACAGAACACCAGCGTCGTCGGGCTGAGGGTGAAGGTATCGGCGAGCGACGACTCCTGGATCCAACCGCCGCCGACGATCGCCAGCAGCAGCAGCGCCACCCCGATCAGACTGGTCTCCAGCACCCGGCCGGGGCGCAGGATATGCAGATAGAACCCCATGAACAGGGCGATCGGAATGGTCATCGCCACCGAGAAGGTGCCCCACGGGGAGTGCGCCAGCGCGTTCACCACGACCAGCGCCAGCACCGCCAGCAGAATGATCATGATGGCGAAGACGGCGATCAGCGCGGCCGTACCGCCGACCTTGCCGATCTCCTCCCGGGCCATCTGCCCGAGGCTCTTGCCGTCCCGCCGCATCGACAGGAACAGGACCACCATGTCCTGGACCGCGCCGGCGAAGATGACGCCGAAGACGATCCAGATGGTGCCCGGCAGATAGCCCATCTGCACCGCGAGCACCGGACCCACCAGGGGGCCGGCCCCGGCGATCGCGGCGAAGTGGTGCCCGAGCAGCACCCGCCGGTCCGTGGGCTGGTAGTCGACACCGTCCTCCAGCCGCTCGGCGGGCGTGGCGCGGGTGTCGTCCGGCTTCAGGACCCGGGAGACGACGAAGCGCGAGTAGAAGCGGTAGGCGATGGCGTACGAACCGAGCGCCGCGGCCACCAGCCAGACGGCGGAGATCTCCTCACCGCGCGAAAGCGCCAGAACACCCCAGCACAGGGCGCCGACCACGGCGACCGAGGTCCAGATCAGGAGGGATTTGGGATTCGCCCGGGGCAGGGAAACGGGGGAGCGGGACACACGGGCTCCTTGACATGACATGAGACGGCGACAGCGTCAACGGGATGGAAAACGGCAAGAGACAGCGGTAAACGGAGGGAATAGGGAGATAAAGAACGACGACGGCGGGAACGGGGCGGCGGCGAGCCGGGGACGGCCCCGACGGGCACGGGATACGTACCCGAACCGTGCCCCCCACCGCGGCACCCGCCCCGGCTCACGGCGGCGAGCGGCGCGGCCGCGTCAGCAGATGCGCCGCCAGCAGCCCCAACGAACAGCCGGGCACCCAGGCGAGCTGGTACCAGTAGAAGAACGGGACTCCCGCGAGCGCGGGCCGCCCCGCCGCGTACGACGGCACCCACAGCAGCGCGACCACCGGGGCGAGCAGGACGGCCGCGGCCAGGGCGCGCCGCGCCCGGGACGGCGGACGTCCCGCGCCGCGTCCTTCCCGCCGCAAGGGTCCTGCCATGGTTCCTCCGCACTTGTCCGCCGGCGCGCTCCGTGTTCCGGCCCGTCTGTGCAAGAGTTGCCGGTCACCGCGGTTCGGTTGACAGGGCACGGCCGGGAATTTCCCCGGCCGCGGGGGACGAGTACGGACAGGGGGACCGGTCGCGCCGGGCCCCGCACCAGGGGGTGAGCGATGAGCGGAACCGCCGTCGCCACGGCGTTCCTCGCCGTCGTCGGCGCCGCGTCGCTGCTGGCCGCCGCCGCCCCGCGGCTGCGCGCCGACGACACCCTGCCGTCCCTCGAAGGCTGGGCACTCGCCGACCGGGGCCTCGGTCCCGGCTGGACCTGGCTGCTGCTCGGCGGCACGATCTTCACGGCGTACACCTTCACCGCCGTCCCCGGACTCGCCTACGGCAACGGCGCGCTGGCCTTCTTCGCCGTCCCCTACACCGTGATCGTCTGCCCGCTGGCCTTCGTCCTGCTGCCCCGGCTGTGGGCGGCGGCCCGGGAACACGGCAGCGTCACCGTCGCCGACCTCGTCCGCGCCCGCTACGGCTCCCCGGCCCTCGAACTCGTCGTCGCCCTCACCGGCATCCTCGCCACCATGCCCTATCTGGCGCTCCAGCTCCTCGGCATCCGCGCCGTCCTGGACGCCGGCGGCCTCAACCCCGCCGCATCCGCCACCGCCGACCTCCTGATGGTCGCCCTCTTCGCCGGGCTCGCCGTCGCCACCTACCGGCACGGGCTGCGCGCCCCCGCCGTCATCTCCGGGTTCAAGGGCGCCGCCGTCCTCGCCTCCGTGATCGCCCTGGTCTGGCTGGTCCTCGACCGGTTCGGCGGACCCGGCGGAGTCTTCGCCGCCGCCGCGGCCGAACGCGCCGCCCACGGCCACGACCCCGATACGGCCCTGCTGCTCACGGCGGGTCAGCAGCCCGCCTTCGCCACCCTCGCCCTCGGCTCCGCCCTCGCGCTCCTGATGTACCCCCACGTCCTGACCGTCGGCTTCGCCGCCTCCGGCCCGCGCGCCCTGCGCCGCGCCGCCATCGCGCTGCCCGCCTGGACGGCCGTTCTCGCGCTCTTCGGCCTGCTCGGGATAGCCGCCGTCGCCGCCGGGATCCGCACCCCGCCCGGCGCCGCCGAGGCCGCCGTGCCCATGCTGGTGGAGCGGCTGATGCCGGCGCCGCTCGCCGGACTCGTCCTCGGCGCCATCACCGTCGGCGCCCTGGTGCCCGCCGCCGTGATGTCGGTGGCCGCGGCCACCCTCTTCGTCCGCAATGTGTACGTCGCCAAGATCCAGCCCACCGCGACCCCCAAGCGGCAGGTACGGATCGCCCGTACGGTCTCCCTCACCGCCAAGGCGGGCGCCGTCGCCTTCGTCTTCGGCCTGCGCGACCAGGCCGCCGTCAACCTCCAGCTCCTCGGCGGGGTCTGGATCCTCCAGATCCTCCCCGCCGTCGTCCTCTGCCTGTACGCCCGGCGGCCGAGACCGCTGCCCCTGCTCGCGGGCTGGGCCACGGGCATGGTCTTCGGCACCGCCGCCGTCGTCCGGGAGGGCTTCTCGTCGGTGGTCCCCTTCGCGTCCTTCCTCCCCC
Source organism: Streptomyces sp. NPDC059248 (assembly GCF_042753905.1). Lineage (NCBI taxonomy): Bacteria > Bacillati > Actinomycetota > Actinomycetes > Kitasatosporales > Streptomycetaceae > Streptomyces > Streptomyces sp. NPDC059248. The sequence goes on from NZ_JBHYZV010000122.1 coordinate 4,440, forward strand.
TCGCGGACGACGGGGCCCTGCCCGAGGTGTACGCGGGTCTCGCGGCCCTCGTCCTCAACGTCGCCGTCACCGCGGCGGTCTCGGCCCTGCCCGGCCGCCGGACCGCGCCCGGCGGCGGCCCGGCGCCCGCGCCCCGCCCCGGTACCGGAAGGAGCGCGCCGTGAGACGGATCCCGCGCGCCGCGCGCACCCTGACGGCCCGCACCGCCGAGCCCGCCCCGCCCTCCACCGCCGAGCCCTCCACCGCCGGGCCCGGACCGGCCACCCACGACGGCGGCGGCGACGGCGACACGGAACGCGAGACGGCCCTCGCCCGGCTGTTCGAGGCGCACTACACCTCGATGCTGAGGCTCGCCACCCTCCTGGGCGCCGACGACCCGGAGAACATCGTCGCCGAGGCCTACTACGAGATCTACCGCCGGTGGCGCAAGCTGCGCAGCGCCGAGAGCGCGGAGTCGTATCTGCGCTCCGTCGTCTGCAATCTGACCCGGATGCGGATCCGCCACCTCCAGGTCGTCCGCCGCCACACCAGGACCACCGACACCGGTCCCGGGAGCGCCGCCGTCGTCTCCGCCGAACACACCGCCCTCCTGAAGGACGACCAGCGGGCGCTGATCCGCGCCCTGCGGCAACTGCCGCCCCGGCAGCGCGAGGCGCTCGTCCTGCGCCACTGGATGGGGCTGAAGGAGGGGGAGATAGCCGAGGCCATGGGCATCTCGCCGGGCTCGGTCAAGACCCACACCGCGCGCGGAATTGCCGCACTGACCCAGGTCATGGAGAACCGCCGATGAACAGCCGCCCCACCGGGCCCGCGAACGGGCCGGACACCCACGACACCGAGGCCCGGCTCCGCGAGGCGATGGAATCACTCGCGGGCGCCGTCCACGCCGCCCCCGGCGCGTACGACACCGCCCGCGGCTCCTGGCGACGGCGCGAGCGACGGCGACGGCTGGTGCTCGCCCTGCTGGCCTTCGCCGTCTTCGCGCTCGCCGTCCTCGCCGGGCTCCAGGTCCTCAACGCGGCCGCCGCCGGCTCCGGCGGCGGGTTCCGCAACGACCCACCCGGCCCCTCCGCCCCCGCGGCGCCCCCGGCACCCGACCGCACCGGGCACCGCTGACCGGGTCCCGCCCACGGCGGCCCGGACGCGGGAACCGAGCTGTGGATCCCCGGGAAAGCCAGCACCGCTTGACCCTCCCCCCGGGGCAGACCCCAGGCTGACCGGGCGACGGCAGAGCGGCCGGGCGACCCGCCCGGCCCCGCCACCCCCGGAGGCCCTGATGAACGCACGCGGTGTCGTCTTCGACATCGGAGGAGTCCTGGAGCTCACCCCCGCCACCGGCTGGCGGCGGACCTGGGAGAGCCGCCTCGCCCTCGCCCCCGGCGACATCGACCGCGTCCTGGGACCGGTCTGGGAGGCGGGCGCCGTCGGCGCGATCACCGAAAGCGGGGTCCGTACCGAGATCATGACCCGCCTCGGGCTCGGCGACACCGGCGCCGACGCCTTCCTGGCCGATCTGTGGGACGAGTACCTCGGCGCCCCGAACACCGCCCTCATCGCCTTCGTCCGGGAACTCCCGCACCGCTTCCCCGGCTGCCGGCTGGGCGTCCTCAGCAACAGTTTCACCGGCGCCCGGGAACGGGAGGACGCCGCCTACGGCTTCGGCGCCCTGTTCGCCCGGCTCGTCTACTCCCACGAGTGCGGCCTGCTGAAACCCGACCCCCGCGCCTATGCCCTGGTCTGCGACGGGCTCGGCCTGCGCCCCGGCGACTGCCTCTTCGTCGACGACCTCCCGGCCAACACCGAGGCCGCGGAGGCCGCCGGGATGCGGGCGGCGCTGTTCACCGGCAACGAGGCCGTCACCGCCGCGATCACGCGGCACCTCGGTCGCGAGGGCTCCGGGAGCTCCGAGGGCTCCCGGGGTTCTGGGAACTCCCGGAGCTCCCAGGGCTCCCAGAGCTCTCAGGGCTCCGGGGCGTGACGACCATCGTCGCCCCCTCGGCCCGCGGGATCGTGGACGCCACCTCCCGCGGCCCGCCGCCCTCGGCCGGGACCAGCCGCCACCGTGCCAGGATCGTCGCCAGCGCGATCGTCGCCTCGGTGTACGTATAGAGGTCACCGATGCACTTCCGGCTGCCCGCGCCGAACGGGATGTACGCCTCCCGCCCCAGCCCGGCCGCCCGCTGACGCTCCGGCAGCCAGCGGTCGGGGTCGTACGCCTCCGGGTTCTCGTACACCCGCCCGTCCCGGTGGATCGCGTACAGGCTGAACGCGATCTCCGTCCCCGCCGGCAGCCGGTATCCGGCCAGCTCCACCGGCTCGGTGCTGCGCCGCATCAGCAAGGTGACGCTGTGCAGCCTGATCGCCTCGTCCAGGGCGCGGCGCAACGCGGGCAGCCGCGGTACGTGCCCGACGGTCACCGGTCCTTCGCCGACCACCGACCGCACCTCGGCGGCCACCTCCGCCTCGATCCCCGGATGGCGGCCGAGTTCGGCCAGTGTCCACGACAGGGCCGCCGTCGTCGTCTCCACCCCGGCGAAGAGGATCGTGCTCAGCTCGTCCCTGACCTCGGTGTCGCTCAGCCTCCCGTCGTCCTCCGCGTCCCGCGCCGCCAGCAGCAGGGAGAGCAGATCCCCCCGGTCCCGCTCCGCGCCGCCGCTCCGGGCCCCGAGGATCGTCTCGTCGATCACCGCCCGCAGCCGGGCGGCCGCCGCGTCGAAGTCCCGGTTGGGACGGATCGGGATCCGGTCCAGCAGCCGCGGCGAGGCCGCCCGTACCAGCAGATGGTTGAGCAGCACCGGGAGGTTGTCCCGGACCGCCTCCACCGCGGGCCGCCCGAAGTCCGCGGAGAACATCGTCGACGCCAGCGTCTCCACCGCGTAGGTGCTCATCTCCCGCTCGACCTCGATCCGCTGGCCCGGCCGCCACGACTCCACCAGCTCGACGGCCTTGCGGCTCATGGTGTCCGAGTACCCCTCGATGTGCTGCCGGGAGAACATCGGCTGCATCAGCCTGCGGTGCCTGCGGTGGTACTCCCCGTCCGCGGTGGCCAGACCGTTGCCCGCCAGCGGCCGGAGCCGCTCGAAGAACCGCCCCTTCTCGAAACTCCGCCCCTTGGCCGTGAGGATCTCGTAGACCAGCTCCGACGAGGTGGCGACATAGACCGGGAGCGTCCCCAGGTCCAGCCGGACCAGATCGCCGTACCGGCCCAGCGAGTTGAGCAGACCGAGCGGATCACGCCAGAGTCCCAGCGCGTGGCCCAGCAGCGGAAGCGCCCCCGGCGCCCGGGGCACCGACCTCGTTCCGGCCGACCGCGATACCTCTGCCACGACGAATCACCCAGCCCCTTTTGACGACATGCCGGCACACCGCACCGGCCGGTCCAAAGCGCCGCGCCGACGGGGTGCCGAGGAGATCACACCACCGGCGGCCCGGTCGCGCGAGGGGTTCGCGACACCCGGTGACCAGGCAATGACGCGCAGTCGTACGACAGTTCGAAGAGTGGCGGTCGCTCCGGGTGCTTCGATCGGATGTGCACCCGCTCTTCCCGGTCCTCCGTGTTTGTCTCGAAATCATTCCGAACCGTATGCGCCACGCCGCCTCCGCCCCCGGGAAGATCGCGCGCGATTCACCGGATCCGCCGCCCCCGCCCCCGGCACCGCACTAAGCTGCGGGCTGCCGCGCGCGGCCCCTCCCGTGGCCGAGGTGCCCCCTGATCGCGCCCCACCACCCCCCTGACCCGGTCCCCGGACCCGCCGCGCCGTTCCCCCGTACCCCGCCGACGTCTCCCGGAGGCACCATGAGCAACCCGCACGCAGAACCGACCGCCACCAGGACCGCGCCCGTGCCGCCCCAGGGGTGTCCCGCGCACGGCCTGGAGGGCGCCCCGGTCCGGCGGGTGTACGGACGCGAGGCCGAGGGCTCCCCGTACGAGCTGTACGAGCGGCTGCGCCGCGAACACGGCGCCGTCGCCCCGGTCCTGCTGCCGGGCGACGTCACCGCCTGGCTGGTCCTCGGCCACCGGGAGAACCTGGAGGTGATGCGCACCCCCTCCCTCTTCACCGCCGACTCCCGCAACTGGAGCGCCGTCCGGGAAGGCCGTCTCTCCGCCGATTCCCCGCTGCTGCCGGTCACCGCCTGGCAGCCGCTGCTGGTCTTCGTGGACGGCGAGGAACACGCCCGGCTGCGGGGCGCCATCACCGCGGCCCTCGGCCGCTTCAACCGCCACGGCGTCCGCCGCCATATCGTCCGCCTCACCCACCAGCTGATCGACGGCTTCATCGCCCGCGGCGAGGCCGACCTGGTCACCGAGTTCGCCGACCGGCTGCCCATCCTGGTCATGACCCGGCTCTGCGGCATCCCCGAGGAGTACGGCATCCCCCTCGGCGACGCCGTCCGCGACATGGTCTCCGGCAGCGACACCGCCGTCCGCAGCAACGAGTACGTGATGACCACCATGCGCGAGATGGTCCGGATCAAGCGGGACGCCCCCGACAAGGACCTGATCAGCTGGCTCATCGACCACGAGGCGGGCCTGAGCGACGACGAGGTCGCCGAACACGTCCGGCACGCCCTCACCGTCAGCAATGTGACCACCTCCAACCTGGTGGCCGGAACCCTGCGGATGGTCCTCACCGACCCCCGGTTCCGGGGCAATCTGTCGGGCGGTCAGATGACCCTCCCGGACGCCCTCGACCAGGTGCTGTGGGACCAGCCGCCGCTCGCGGTGATCCCCACCCGCTGGGCGCTCGGGGACACCGTGCTCGGCGGCCAGGAGATCCACGCCGGCGACATGGTGATGCTGGGGATCGCCGCGGGCAATGTGGACCCGGAGATCCGGCCCGACCTCAAGACCCCCATGCACGGCAACCGCTCCCACCTCGCCTTCGGCAGCGGCCCCCACGAGTGCCCCGGTATCGACATCGGCCGCGCCGTCGCGGACACCGGCATCGACGCCCTCCTCGGCCGGATGCCCGAGATCGAACTCGCCGTCTCCGACGCCGAACTGACGATGACGACGACCTGGATGTCCGCCCGCCTCGACTCCCTTCCCGTACGGTTCCCCCCGGCCCGCCCCCGGGACACGGACCAGCCGCCGCCCGACCTCTCCACCGCCCCCGCGGCCCAGCCCCTGCCCGCCGCCGAACCCGCCGCGCCCCCCGTCCCGCGGGCCGCGCCGGCCGCCGCCGTGCCGCGCACCCCCTGGTGGCGGCGGCTGTTCGGCCGGTGACCCGCCCCTCGCCGGGGGCCGGGGCCTCCGGCGGGACCGCGGCCGTTCGGAAAGTGGTGACAATCGGAAAACCGGCCGGGCTTCCCCGTCCCGCTCCTTAGTGTGGTTTCCGTGAAGGGAAAACTGGGAGAACTTGAAGACGCTGTGATGACCCGGGTGTGGCGCCTCGACCGGCCGGTCACGGTCCGGGAGGTCATGAACGAACTCCGCCGCGAACGGACCATCGCCTACACCACCGTCATGACCGTGATGGACAAGGTGCACCGCAAGGGCCTGCTCCGCCGGGAACTCGACGGCCGCGCCTACCGCTACACGGCCGTCGCCACCCGCGCCGACTACGCCGCCGCCCTGATGACCGAGGCATGGTCGCACGGCGGCTGCCGCACCGACACCCTGGTGGCCTTCGTCCGCCGGATGACGGCCGACCAGCGCACCGCCTTCGAGCAGGCGTTACGCGTCCTGGGCGGCGGGGACGGCCCACCCGAGACCCCGCCCTGAGCCGCCGCCCCGCCACCGTACGAGAGCGGCCCGGGCGGCCCCCGGGCTGTGTCCGCGAAGTCCCGCCCGGCCCGCGACGCCCGGCGCCGTCACGGCCCGCCCGTCACGGCCCCGGCGGGCACGGCGGGCCCGGGAGATCCGGCGGCCGCGGGCGCCGACACCGACACCGTCGCGGTCATCACCGGCCCGGACGCGGAGATCCCGGTGAGCGACACCCCGCTGTCGGCGCCCGCGTAGGTCTGCGACCCCGGCTTGCTGTCCGCCGTGAGCGCCGTGTTGTCCGCGCTGCCGGGGAACGGGTCGCCCGCGTCGCCCCGGTTCCGGGCGCCCTCCAGATCGCCCAGCGCGTCGGCCTGTACGAGGGCGACCCTGTACCGGGCCTCGTCGGCGTTGTCCGGCCGGCTCTCGTCGACGTGCCACACCAGCAGCCCGCCCGCCGGAAGGGACGCGTCGTATCCGGTCCGCTGCCGGTTCTCCACGAGGAAGTACTCGTCACCGGCCGCCCCGCCGCTCCACAGCCGGTGCGCCGTACGGGACGTCTTCATCTCCTCGAAGGCGACGGGCCCGTCGGCGGTGACCACCGACTCCGACGCCCAGCCCTGCCGCACCTTGCACCAGGCCGACGGATGGACGGGCACATCACCGTCGCCGCCCCACGCGCCCCCCGCCATCAGGCACCAGTCCCCGACGCCCTCGGACGAGCCGTCGGTGTCGTACAGATCGGGGAACCCGAAGACGAGATGCCCCAGTTCATGGGCGGCCACCCCGATCCGGGCGTCCTCCGGGATCGTCAGATACGCGTAGACCTTCGTCCCGTCGGCGTCGTACGCGGACGGCAGCAGCCACTTGTGCGACCACAGGTCGCCCGGGTCACCGCTGGTCTCGCCGCCGGTCCCCGCGTGCACCACGATGAACGCGTCGACGAAGCCGTTGCCGTCGTTGTCGTACGGCGCGAAGTCCATCAGCGGATCGGCCGCCGCGGCCGTGTCCGCCGCCATCGTCCGGGCCCGGGGCTCGCCCTCCGGTGTGCCGACCCCCGAGTTGCCGTTCGCGTACCAGGCCAGGGTCCGCGGCAGCCGCAACGGGCCCACGACCTCCCCGACGACGTCGACCAGACCATGCGTCACCTCGCGGAAGTACTCCCGGACACTGCCGTGGGGGAGGACACCGAGGGAGAAGAACAGCTCCTCGAAGTGCGTCTTCCCCGCCTTCATCGGCAGGTCCTCGAAGTCGACGAGGACGACGGCGACCCGCACCGGCCCGCGCAGCGGCGTCCGTTCGGCGGCCGCCGACATCACGGTGAGCGCGGACGTCCCCTCCGGATACGACTCCGGCGGCATGATCGTCCCGTCGTCGTACCCGGGCCGTGCCCCGCTCGCCGCCGCCGCCATCGCCGCCCGGCTGTGCGGTACGGGACCGGTGGCGCCCCGTTCCCGCAGCCGCGGACTGGGCGGGACGGCGCAGAAGTCGGACCGGACGGCCGTGACCGCGCGGCGCCCGGGGGAGCGCCCGCCACCGGGACCGTCCCCGCCGGACCCGTGCGAACCGTGGTCGTGCTGCTGGAAGTACTGGGACACGCGAACCCCCCGGAGGACACCGGGCGGCCGCCGGCCGGCCGGTGGTGCGACGAACTGAACGGACCAACCGAACGCATCGTAAGGACGGGCCGGGTCCCGAGTCGACCGGTCGGCCCGGAGTGTCACCGGCCGACGGGGTTCCCCCGCCGCGTCCGTACGGACCCGTACGCCGGGTCACGCCCCCGCGTACCCGGGCGCCCGGCCGGAGCGCGCGCCCGCCGGAACGACGAAGGGACCCGCCGCCCCGGTGGGGGCGACGGGTCCCGGAAGGGCGGGTCAGCCGCGGATCACGGCCGGTCGCCGCGTACCACCGCGACCGGGCAGTGCGCGTGATGCAGCAGCGCCTGGCTCACCGAGCCCAGCAGCAGCCCGGTGAACCCGCCGCGGCCCCGCGCACCCATCACGATCAGCTGCGCCTGCTCCGTCGCCTCGATCAGCGCCTGCCGGATCCGGTTCTCCACCAGCCGCCGGTGCACGGTGACCTCCGGGTGCCGCTCCCGGTGCCCGGCGAGCGCCTCCGCCAGCAGCCGCTCCTCCGCCTCCCGCATCCGGTCGATGCCGTCCACCAGGTTCTGCGGATAGCCGGGGTCGTCGTCGCCGCGTTCGGTCCAGGTGTTCCACGCGTGCACGGCGACCAGCTCGGCGCCGCGCGCCGACGCCGCCGCGAAGGCGAACCCGACGGCCGCGTCGGACTCCTGCGAGCCGTCGACGGCCACCACGACCGGCCCGGTCGCCCGCGCGTCACCGCGCACCACCAGCACCGGGCACCGCGCGTGCGCGGCCAGATGCACCGCCGTCGAGCCGACCAGGAGCCCGATGAACCCGCCCATGCCCCGGCTGCCCACCACGACCAGGGTCGCGTCCCGCGACTGCGCCTCCAGCACGGTCAGCGGCTCCCCGGTGACCAGATCCCGGGTGACGTCGATCCCCGGCTCGGTCTCCCGGGCGCGCTCCACGGCTTCGGAGAGCACCCGCTCGGCGGCGTTCCGCAGCCCGCCGTCGCGCGGCCCGACCGGCGAGGGGCCGAGGGACACCCGCATCGCGGGCCAGATGAAGGCGTGCACCACATGGAGCCCCACCCCGCGCACCCGCGCCTCCCGGGCCGCGACCTCCACCGCGCCGAGCGCCGACTTCGAGCCGTCCACACCGACCACGACCGGACCGTTCATCACAGCACTTCCGTTCTTCCTCGTGCGCCGTACCGCCGGATCCCCCGGCATCCCCCGTCTCCAGTCTCGGCCCGCGAGCCCCGGCCCGCACGGGCCGAACGTCCGTGGCCCGGGGGCCGAACAGCCCTGACGCCGGAGGGTGCAGAGACCGTTCCGGACGGCGACGGTCCCCCGCCGGGCCGGACGGAGGTCCCGGAACCGGGCTCCCCGGGCGGTGCGTGTCACGGTCCGGGGCCCGCAGCGGGCGGCTCCCGGACCGGCCCACGGCCCCACGGCCCCACGGCCCCACGGCCGCAGGACCGGCCCCATGGCCGTACGGACGGCACCGGCCCGACAGCCGGAGCCACGGGAGGAATCATGAAACTCGGGAAGACGATCGCCCTGACGGTCTCCGCACTGCTCGCCGCCGCCTCCTCCGCGCACGCCGCGGCGGGGGACAAGAAGGTGGAGGTCATCAAGGGCGCGTAGACCGGCCCGCGGACCGCTCCGGACCCCGCGGACCGGAGCGGTCCCGTATCTCGGCGCCGGGCGCGGCCCCGTCCCTACGCGACGGCGCGCCCCCGCCCGTACCCGGCGACCGCGAGCACCATCACGACGGCCGTCGTCCCCCCGAGCACCATCGCAGCCGACGGCGAGTGGCCGTCGACCGCCGCGCCGCCCGCCAGCGCGCCGAGGGAGATCGTCGCCTGGAACGACGCGGTGAACAGCACGGACGCCGCCTCCGGCGCGCCCGGCACGGCCCGGGCGAACCACCGCTGGGAGCAGACGGGTACCGCCCCGTACGCGACGCCCCACACCACGAGCAGTACCGGCGCCGCCCCCGGTACGGCGCCCAGCACCGGCAGGGCGAGGACGGCCGCGGCCATCAGCGCCCCGGCCCCGGCGAAGGCCGCCCGGGGACGGCGGTCGACCAGCGCGCCCCCGGCGAAGGTCCCCGCGATCCCCGCCGCCCCGAACCCGAGCAGACAGAGCGTCACCGTCAGCGGCCCCGCCCCGGCGACCTCCTCCAGGAACGGTGTGACATAGGTGTAGGCGCCGAAGTGGGCGAGCACGATCAGCACCGTGAACAACAGGGCGGCACCGGTGCCCGGGCGGCGCAGGGCGTCGCGCAGCACCGCCGCCCGGGTCACATCGACGGCGGGCAGCCGAGGCATCGTCAGGACCAGCAGGAGCAGGGCGGCGAGGGTGAAAACGGCCATCGCGCCGAAGGCGGTACGCCAGTCGTACGCGTCACCGATCAGCGTCCCCAGCGGTACCCCGAGCACCGAGCCCAGCGGCACCGCCGAGAAGATCACCGCGGTGGCCCGCCCGGCCGACCGCTCCGGGACCAGCCGGGGCGCGAGCCCCGCGCCGACCGACCAGAAGCCGCCGATCACCACCCCGACCAGGATCCGGGAGACCAGCACGGCCCCGTACCCGGTCGCGGTCGCGGCCAGCAGGTTGGCGGCCACGAGCAGGGCCAGGAAGAGCACCAGCATCCGCCGCCGGTCATGACGGCCCGTCGCCACGGTCACCAGCGGCGCCGCCACGGCCGCGAGCAGCCCCGGCATGGTCATCGTCAGCCCGGCCGTGCCGTCGGAGACGGCGAAGTCGCCGCCGATGGCGGTCAGCAGACCGATCGGCAGGATCTCGGTGGTGACGACGGAGAAGATCCCGAGGGTGACGGCGACGACCGCGGGCCATCCGCCGCGTCGTGGCGGACCGCCCGCGGAGCCGGCGGGGGAGCGGGCGGGGTCGGTGGGGTCGGGCGCGGTGGGTGGGGACGACGAGGCTGCGGCGAGCGTGGACATGGATCCCGTCCTGACGGCGATAGGGTGACGGCCACCAGTCCAGCAACCCCGGCGGGCCCGTTCCGGCAGATCCGCGACACGACCCTCACCCCCGACGACGACGTCGTTTTTCCGCCGAAGGACCCACAGGACCGCCTCAGGTGTTCGCGGGCGACTCGTCCGGGAAGATCTTCGTCACCACGTCGCCGTCCTCCGTGAGATAGCCGTGCAGCATGCCCGGGCTGCTGTGCGGGGCGTCGAACACCCCGTCGCGGGTCAGGGCGATCACCCCGCCCCGACCCCCCAGGCGGGGCAGCCGCTCGACCACGACCTCGTACGCGGCGGGCGCCACGCCCAGCCCCTTGAACTCCATCAGCCCGGAGACCGTCGACGTCGCCGCGCCCCGGATGAAGAACTCGCCCGCACCGGTCGCGCTCACCGCCGCGGTCGTGTTCTTGGCGTACGTACCGGCGCCGATCAGCGGGGAGTCCCCGATCCGGCCCGGCAGCTTGTTCGTCGTCCCGCCGGTCGACGTGGCCGCCGCGACATCGCCCCGGCGGTCCACCGCGACCGCGCCGACCGTCCCCTTCGACTCCTCGTCCAGCAGCGCCTCGGGGGAGCGGGACGCCGTCTTCGACCCGCGTTCCGCCTCCTTGGCCCGCATCAGCGCGTCCCACCGGGCCTGGGTCCAGTAGTAGTCCTGGGTCACCGTCGCCAGCCCGTGCCGGGCGCCGAAGTCGTCCGCCCCCTCACCGGCGAGCAGGACGTGCTGCGACTTCTCCATCACCAGCCGCGCCCCGTCCACCGGATTGCGCAGACTGCGCACCCCGGCCACGGCGCCCGCCGCCAGATCGGATCCGCGCATGACGGAGGCGTCCAGCTCGTGCTCGGCGTCCGCGTTGAACACCGCGCCCCTGCCCGCGTTGAACAGCGGATCGTCCTCCAGCCTCCGTACCGCCGCCGCCACCGCGGCCACACTCGACCCGCCCTCGTCGAGAACGCGCCGCCCGGCCAGCAGGGCGGACGCCAGACCGTCGCGGTACGCCTTCTCCCGAGCCGGGGTCGTGGTCTCCCGGTCCAGCGCCGCCCCCGCCCCGCCGTGCACGGCGAGGACCACGTCATGGGCGTCCGGCCGGGCCTTTCCACCCTGCGGCGCCTGGCCGGGGCCCGGAGCCGTACGGACCTGGTCGACACGCGCCGCCTGTACGGAACGGTCCGCGGACGGGCCGCTCCCCGGCCCGTCGACCGGCTGCGACCGGGGTACGGCGACGAGCGCGGCGGTCGTCGCGACGGCGAGCAGGGCGGACGGCAGCCAGGAGGTGAGGGGTCTGCGGGACACGGGCGCTCCTCGTCACGGGGTGGGCCCCGCCTCTCCGGGGGGGGGGCCCGGGGGGGGGGTGGGCGGGGC
>NZ_JBHYZV010000123.1:0-4289 GCF_042753905.1 Streptomyces sp. NPDC059248
CCAGTACCTGTGCCGGCGGACTCCGGTTGCTGATGCCGGGGCCGGGCAGCCGCAGCGGGTGTCTTTTCCGGCCGACCGGCCACTTCCAGCAATGACGAAAACGATCTCCCCCGCCGGCGCGTCGGCGTTCTAGGCTCATCGGTACCGCCGCGTCGCGCCGTGCGGGGTCGGGCACCGCACGCGCACCGGAGCACCAGCGGTACTTGAGCGCCGTTTCCGGCCGGGAACGGCGCCGGGCAAGGAGGACCGCATGACCGTACGGCGAGTAATGGGCATCGAGACGGAGTACGGAATCTCCGTCCCGGGGCATCCGAACGCCAATGCCATGCTCACCTCGTCCCAGATCGTCAACGCCTACGCGGCGGCGATGCACCGGGCGCGCCGCGCCCGCTGGGACTTCGAGGAGGAGAATCCGCTGCGGGACGCCCGGGGTTTCGACCTCGCCCGCGAGGCCGCCGACTCCAGCCAGCTCACCGACGAGGACATCGGGCTGGCCAATGTGATCCTCACCAACGGCGCCCGGCTCTACGTCGACCACGCCCACCCCGAGTACAGCTCGCCCGAGGTCACCAACCCCCGGGACGCGGTGCTGTGGGACAAGGCGGGGGAGCGGATCATGGCGGCCGCCGCTGAGCGCGCCGCCCTGCTGCCCGGGGCGCAGCCCATCCACCTCTACAAGAACAACACCGACAACAAGGGCGCGTCCTACGGCACCCACGAGAACTATCTGATGAAGCGGGAGACCCCCTTCTCGGACATCGTGCGCCATCTGACGCCGTTCTTCGTCTGCCGCCAGGTGGTCACCGGCGCCGGCCGGGTCGGCATCGGCCAGGACGGCCACGAGCACGGCTTCCAGATCAGTCAGCGGGCCGACTACTTCGAGGTCGAGGTCGGTCTGGAGACCACCCTCAAGCGCCCCATCATCAACACCCGTGACGAGCCGCACTCGGATGCCGAGAAGTACCGCAGGCTCCATGTGATCATCGGCGACGCCAATCTCTCGGAGATCTCCACCTATCTCAAGCTGGGCACCACGGCACTGGTGCTCTCCATGATCGAGGACAACTTCATCGCGGTCGATCTGGCGGTGGAGCAGCCGGTGCGCACCCTGCACCGGGTCTCGCACGACCCGGATCTGAAGCGGCTGATCACACTCCGCAGCGGGCGGACACTCACCGCGGTCCAGCTCCAGATGGAGTACTACGAGCTGGCCAGGAAGTACGTCGAGGAGCGGTTCGGCGGGGACGCCGACGAGCAGACCAAGGACGTGCTCACCCGCTGGGAGGACACGCTCAACCGGCTGGAGAACGATCCGATGAGCCTCGCCGGCGAGCTGGACTGGGTGGCCAAGAAGGAGCTGATGGAGGGCTACCGCCGCCGGGACGGGCTGGACTGGGACGCCGCCCGGCTCCATCTCGTGGATCTCCAGTACGCCGACGTAAGGCCCGAGAAGGGGCTGTACAACCGGCTGGCGGCCCGCGGCCGGATGAAGCGGCTGCTGGCCGAGGAGGACGTCGTACGGGCGCAGAGCAAGCCACCGGAGGACACCAGGGCCTACTTCCGGGGCCGGTGTCTGGAGCAGTACGCGGACGACGTGGCCGCGGCGAGCTGGGATTCGGTCATCTTCGACCTCCCGGGCCGGGACTCCCTCCAGCGGGTCCCCACCCTGGAGCCGCTGCGGGGCACCCGTGCCCACGTCAAGGATCTCCTGGACCACTGCCGTACGGCGGAGGACCTGGTCAGGGTGCTCTCCGGCGGCTGAGGGCGCTTTCGGTCCCGGAGTGGCCGACGAGGGCCCGAGACGGACTGAAGCACCTGGGGCGGGGCATGATCACCGTGACCGGGGGAAGAACGGGATCACGGCGGCCGGACACCACGCGACCGGTCGGCACGGCTTCTATCGGGAATCACGAGGGCGGCCCCCGGACGTTGTCAAAAGTGCGGGGCCGTTGCCGGACGCTCCTTGTAGTGTCTGGGTAGCGTCTGATCATGACCGGACGAACTCACGTCAGGGCGAACCGAGCGGGGTGAGGGACATGGCGACCAAGGACACCGGCGGCGGGCAGCAGAAGGCCACGCGTTCCACGGAGGAGGTCGAGGAGCAGGCGCAGGACGCGCAGGCCTCCGAGGACCTGAAGGAGCGGCAGGAGAAGCTCTCGGACGACGTCGACTCGGTATTGGACGAGATCGACGACGTCCTGGAGGAGAACGCGGAGGACTTCGTGCGTTCCTTCGTGCAGAAGGGCGGGGAGTAGCCCCGTCGGCGCGGCCCGCCCGGACCGCGGGTGACGCGCGGTACGCAGTGAGCACCGAGTGACAGCGCCGGGTGTCCGCCCCCGTGCCCCCGCCCGCGAGGAAAAGCGGGCACCGGGGCGGATGACCGGTCACGGCGCGGGTAATGTCCGTGCACAGTTCGTAAGATCGGCCCGCGCTCCCGAGCCGGGCCGCCGCCTACCCGGAAGGAATCGCGTGGAAGCCAATTCACGTAACACCGGGCGTCTGCCGGCAGCCTTCCTGACGCCCGGCTCGTCGTCGTTCCTGGATTTCCTCGGCGACCACTCCCCGGAGCTGCTGCCGGGCAACCGCGCGCTGCCCGCGGTACAGGGCGCCTTCGAGGCCCCGCACGGCACCACGATCGTCGCGGTGACGTTCGAGGGCGGTGTGGTGATCGCCGGTGACCGGCGGGCCACGATGGGCAATATGATCTCCCAGCGCGATATGGAGAAGGTCTTCCCGGCCGACGAGTACTCGGCCGTGGGTATCGCGGGCACGGCGGGGCTCGCGGTGGAGATGGTCAAGCTCTTCCAGCTGGAGCTGGAGCACTTCGAGAAGGTCGAGGGCGCCCAGCTCTCCCTGGAGGGCAAGGCCAACCGCCTCTCCACCATGATCCGCGGCAATCTCGGCATGGCCATGCAGGGCCTCGCCGTGGTGCCCCTCTTCGCGGGGTACGACGTCGACCGCGAGCGCGGCCGGATCTTCTCGTACGACGTCACCGGCGGCCGCTTCGAGGAGCAGGGCTTCACCGCCACCGGCTCGGGGTCCGTCTTCGCCCGCGGCTCGCTGAAGAAGCTCTACCGCGACGACCTGACCCGGGAACAGGCCGTCACCCTGGTCGTCCAGGCGCTCTACGACGCCGCGGACGACGACTCGGCGACCGGTGGCCCCGACGTGGCGCGCCGGATCTATCCGATCGTCGTGGTCATCACCGACGAGGGTGTCCACCGCCTCACCGCCGAGGAGTCCTCGGATGTGACCCGATCGGTCGTGCAGCACCGGCTGGAACTGCCGGACGGCCCGCGCGCCGCACTCCTGTGATGCCCCCGTGCCTGACAAGACTTCTGGAAGAACTTTCGAAAGAAGGGTCGGATAGCCGGTGACGACACCGTTCTACGTCTCGCCCGCCCAGGCCATGCAGGACCGGGCGGAATACGCCCGCAAGGGCATCGCCCGGGGCCGCAGCCTCGTCGTGCTGCAGTACACCGACGGCATCGTGTTCGTCGGGGAGAATCCGTCCCGCGCGCTGCACAAATTCAGTGAGATCTACGACCGCATCGGGTTCGCCGCGGCCGGGAAGTACAACGAGTACGAGAATCTCCGGATCGGCGGGGTGCGCTATGCCGATCTGCGCGGCTACACCTACGACCGCGACGATGTGACCGCCCGGGGACTGGCGAATGTCTACGCCCAGACGCTGGGCACCATTTTTTCCAGCCAGGCGGAAAAGCCGTACGAGGTGGAATTGGTGGTCGCCGAGGTCGGCGACACCGCCGACGGCGACCAGATCTACCGGCTGCCGCACGACGGGTCGATCGTGGACGAGCACGGCTCGGTCGCGGTCGGCGGCAACGCGGAACAGATCAGCACCTATCTGGACCAGCGGCACAGCGACGGGATGTCCCTGGCGGCGGCGTTGAAACTGGCCGTCCAGGCGCTCTCCAACCAGACCAACGGCACCGACCGGGAGATCCCCGCGGACCGGCTGGAGGTCGCGGTCCTCGACCGCACCCGCCCGCAGAAGCGGAAGTTCAAGCGCATCGTGGGCCGCCAGCTGGCCCGGCTGCTGGAGCCGGAGGGGTCGTCCGGCACCGCCGAAGCGACGGCCCCGGACGGCGCCGAGGACTCCGGCGACGGCTCCGCGGGCACGGAGGAGTAGCAGTCCATGGCCCGGGGTGGGGGGGCGCCCCCCCGGGGCGGGGGGCACACCCAACGCCGACCGGATGGGGCGGGGGGGGCGCCGCGGACGCGGGCGGCCACCGGGGGGAATCCGGGGGCCGGCGAGGAACCGCGCT
>NZ_JBHYZV010000123.1:4299-15898 GCF_042753905.1 Streptomyces sp. NPDC059248
GGTCGTCCGCCACCGCCGCTGCTCGGGCCGGGGAGGGCGCGCGGGACTCGGGCTCGGGCTCCGGGGGCTCGGCGGTTTCGCAGACCTGGGCCGGGGTTGGGCCCCCGGCCCGGGGCGGGGGCCACACCCCGAACGGCGACCGTTTCCGGGCGGGGGTCAGCCGGCGTCCGGCAGGGACCAGCGGTGGAAGCCGCGGGAGCCCTCGGTCAGCCAGGTGCCGTCGCCGAGCGGAGTGACCGGGCCGGGGGGTTCCGGATAGCGCATCCGGCCCAGCGGACGCAGCGTGGCCGTATCGCAGAGCCAGTGCCGGGGCGCGGGCCGTCGGCCCGGCCGCCGCTGCCGGGCCGTGACCAGGACGTGCCGGGCGTCCAGCAGATGGGCGTCCTCGAAGACCGTGTCGCTCTCCCGGTGCCCCCGGGACGCCTCCGCGGGATCGGTGCCCGCCTCCCGGCCGGCCAGCCCCGCCAGGTCGTAGAGGGTGACGGGCTCGTCGGTGCCGACGGCGTGGGCGGCCAGTTCGTCCCGGTCGTCGCCGGGGGCGAGCCGCTCCGAGCGGCGCAGGGAAAGGGCCCGGGAGGAGCCGGGGACGAAGCCGACGACCTCCCGCATCCGGGCGCCGCCGCGCAGATGGAGGCCGTCGTGGCGCGGCAGCACCCACCAGGTCGACCAGGAGTACCAGGCGGTCCAGCAGGAGAGCGCAAGAAGCCCACCGCCGGGATGCCAGCGCTGGGTGACCACGGAGGCACAGCTGTTCACCGGGCGGCGGGCCCTGACCCGGCCGTTCGCCGCCTCCACCAGCAGCAGTACGTCCCGGCCGTAGCCGAGCCGGGTCCGTTCGTCCCGGAAGAGCACCCGGTCGCCCGGTTCCCCGGCGAGGGCGGGCACGACCACGCCGATCAGCGCGCCGTCCGGACTGACCGCGGGGGCGCCCGGTGCCCTCGGCTGCCCGGACCCGCCCCGCCACGGCGGATGCGGCAGTTCCCACCGGGTGGTGCCGTCCCCGGCGACGGCCCGTACCCGGTCCGGTTCGGCGAGCACGGCCCCGTCGTCCAGCGGTGCCGCGGGGGACCCGGCCGGGATGTCCACGGAGCGCAGCGGGCCGCCGCCGTCGAGGAAGGCCGCGCGGTCGTAGACCTCCAGCCGGTCCTCGCGCCGTACGGAGAGCCGCTCGCCCGGCGCGTCGAGGACCGGACCCGGCGCCGTGACCACCGTCCCGGCCGGGACGGCGTCGATGGATGTCTCCGCCGGGCTCCTCATGATCGCGATCGTGGCACGGCGCCCGCGCGGCCCTCAAGGGTCCGAGGGCCTCCGCAACCCGGCGGACACGGAGTCGAGACACGATCGTACGGATCCCCGCGGTCCGGCCCGGCCGTCACCGCGCCGGCGGCGGGGCGGTGGAGCCGCGCGGGACCAGCCGTACGGGCAGGTCGCCGGCCGGGGGCCGACCGCCGGCGAGGGCGGTGATCAGGGCGGACATCCCGCGCTCGCCGACCCGTTCGGCGGGCAGCGCCACCGTGGTCAGCTCGGGTTCCAGGGCCGTGGCCAGCGTCAGATCGTCGAAGCCGGTCACCGATATGTGGTCGGGGACCCGCAGCCCCCGGCGCCGTACGGCCTTGCAGGCACCGGCGGCGATCATGTCGCCGTCGCAGACGATCGCGGTCGGCAGCGGGCCGGGCCCTTCGAGCGCCGCCTCGGTCGCCGCCCGGGCCGGATCCACGGCCAGGGCCGTCCTTACGGTCCTGACCGAGGTCCCGGGGGCGGCGGCCAGTGTCTCGGCGAGGGCCCCGGCGCGGACGTCGAAGGTCCACGAGCGCACCGACGACGCCATATGGAGGAACCGGCGGTGCCCCAGGCCCAGCAGATGCCCGGCGACCCGGCGCATCCCGTCGGCGATGTCGATATTGACATGGGCGGCGGCCGTGCCGTCGGCGGGATCGCTGTCGAGCATCACCAGCGGCAGCCCCGAGGAGTGCAGCGAGCCCAGTGCCTGGGTGGCCATCGAGGAGGCGATCACCCCGTCGAGCGCCGTACGGGCCGAGGCGAAGGGGTCCCTGGCCCGCCCGCCCGTATCGGGCGCGGGATAGACGACCACGCCGAAGCCGTGCTCGGCGGCGACGGACGCGGCACCGGTGTAGACCCGGGCGAAGAACTCGTTGGTGAGCGCGGGGACGACGAGGAGCGCGGTCCGGGTACGCCCCAGCCGCAGATTGCGGGCCGCGAGATTGGGGCGGTAGCCGAGATCCCGCGCCGCGTCGCGCACCGCGCCGGCGGTGCGCTCGGAGACCCGGCCGCGCCATTTGTCGCCGAGGACCAGGGAGACCGTCGCCTGCGACACTCCCACGGCACGGGCGACGTCCCTGCTGGTGGGCCGGGTCGCGGTGGTATCCGGGAGCGCGGCGGCGCGGTCGGCCGGGCCGTCTGCCATGGATGCCTTTCTCGGGGCGCGGAAGATCGCCCTCAACATAGTGCCGCCTGCCCGCGGCGCCGGTTCCGGGGCATGCGTGGTGGCTGCGGAGACCCCTGCCGTGATACGTATAACGCCATTCGTTATACGTATCACTTCGCCGGGGTCGGCGGAAGGGGACGGATGCCATGGGCGCGGGGGGCACAACCGTGGAGAAGACGGCGCATGCCGGGTACGGCGAGGTGCTCAGGGCGCCGTACGCGGCGCGCCTGCTCACGGGCACCTTGGTGGGGCGGCTGCCCCATGTGACAGGACCGGTCGCCATCGTGCTGTTCACCCGCGGCGAGGGCGGCGGTTACAGCCTCGCGGGCGCGCTCGCCGCGGTCTACGGCATCACCACGGCGATCGGCCAGCCCTTGCTGGGCCGGGCCGTCGACCTGCACGGACAGCCACGGGTCCAACTGCCCGCCGCCGTGGTCTCCGCGCTCGGGATGGTCCTGCTGGCGGTGGCCGGGATCGACGTGCTCCCGGTGGCCTTCGCCGCCGTCGCCGTGGCCGGGCTCTTCACCCCGCCGCTGGAGGGCGGGCTGCGGGCGCTCTGGCCGAGCGTGCTGAAGCGGGAGAGCCAGGTGCACCGGGCGTACGCGCTGGACGCGGTGGCCCAGGAGGTCATGTTCACCGTGGGGCCGCTGCTGGTCACCCTGCTCGTCGCGGTCCGCTCCGAGGCCGCCGCCCTGGTCGTGATCAATGTCCTGGGCATCCTGGGCGCCCTGGTGGTCGTCGCCAGCGAGCCCTCCCGCGCCTGGCGCTCCGCACCCCGCGAGGCCCACTGGCTGGGCGCCCTGCGCTCCCCGGGACTGCTGGCGCTCTTCGGGGCCTTCTTCTTCGTCGGACTCGCCCTCGGCACCATCACCGTCGCCGGGGTCGCCTACGCCGAGGACCAGGGCCGGGACGAGATCTACGGCTGGCTGCTGGCCGCCCTGAGCTTCGGCGCCCTCGTCGGCGGCGTGGTCTACGGCGGCCGGCGCTGGGCCGGCGACCCCGAGACCCGGCTCCGGGCGATCGTCGCGCTGCTCGCGCTCGGCTATCTGCCGCTGGCGCTCACACCGGGACCGCTGCCGATGCTGGGACTCGCCGCGCTCTCCGGCCTCTTCCTCGCCCCCGCCCTCGCCTGCTCCTTCGTCGTCGTGGACCGGCACGCCCCGGCGGGCACCGTGACCGAGGCGTTCTCCTGGCTGGTGACCACCTTCGGGGTGGGCGCGGCGGGCGGGACCGCCGTCACCGGCCCCGTGGTCGAGAACGCGGGCGTCGCGTGGGGCTTTTCGGTGGCGGGCGCGGGCGGGGTGGCCGCGCTGCTCGTCCTGACGGCGACCCGGGGCGTGCTCGCGGCGCCCGTGACCCCGGTCCCCGCGATGTCTCCGGCGCCGGGCGTCCCGGACGCCGCCGGGACGCTCCCGGGCGCCGTCACCGGCCCGTGCCCCGGGGAAAATGATCGCAACGGTGCGGCCGAACCCGGTTTCAGTTCCGGGCGTGAGGCGTAATGTTCAGACATGGACCGCCGCATTTTCGGGCTGGAGAACGAGTACGGCGTCACGTGCACGTTCAGGGGACAGCGCCGACTGTCACCTGACGAAGTGGCGCGCTACCTCTTCCGCCGTGTCGTGTCATGGGGCCGCAGCAGCAATGTCTTCCTGCGGAACGGCGCCCGCCTCTACCTCGACGTGGGATCGCATCCGGAATACGCGACACCGGAATGCGACAACGTGACCGAACTGGTCACCCACGACAAAGCGGGCGAGCGCATTCTGGAAGGTCTCCTCGTCGACGCGGAACGCCGCCTGCACGAGGAGGGGATCGCGGGCGACGTCTATCTCTTCAAGAACAACACCGATTCCGCGGGAAACTCCTACGGCTGCCACGAGAACTATCTCGTCGCCCGGCACGGGGAGTTCTCCCGGCTCGCCGACATCCTGATCCCGTTCCTGGTCACCCGTCAGCTGCTGTGCGGCGCGGGCAAGGTACTGCAGACCCCGCGCGGCGCGGTCTACTGCGTCAGCCAGCGCGCCGAGCACATCTGGGAGGGCGTCAGCTCGGCCACCACCCGCTCGCGTCCGATCATCAACACCCGTGACGAGCCGCACGCGGACGCCGAGCGCTACCGCAGGCTCCATGTCATCGTCGGCGACTCGAACATGTCCGAGACGACCATGCTGCTCAAGGTCGGCGCGACCGATCTGGTGCTGCGCATGATCGAGGCGGGCACCGTGATGCGCGATCTGACGCTGGAGAACCCGATCCGGGCGATCCGCGAGGTCAGCCACGACATCACGGGACAGCGCAAGGTCCGGCTGGCCAGCGGCCGGGAGGCGTCGGCGCTGGAGGTGCAGCGGGAGTACTACGAGAAGGCCGTCGACTTCGTGGACCGGCGCGGCATCCGCACCGGCACCGTCGAGCAGGTGCTCGAACTGTGGGGCCGTACGCTCGACGCGATCGACGCGCAGGACCTCGACCGGATCTCCACCGAGATCGACTGGGTCATGAAGTACCAGCTCATCGAGCAGTACCGGGCCAAGCACCAGATGACCATGTCGCACCCGAGGGTCGCCCAGATAGACCTCGCGTACCACGACATCCACCGCCGCCGGGGGCTCTACTACCTGCTGGAGCGGAAGGGCAGGGCGGCCCGGATCTGCAACGACCTGAAGATCTTCGAGGGCAAGTCGGTACCCCCGCAGACCACCAGGGCCCGGCTGCGCGGCGACTTCATCCGGCGCGCCCAGGAACAGCGCCGGGACTTCACCGTGGACTGGGTGCACCTCAAGCTGAACGACCAGGCGCAGCGCACCGTGCTCTGCAAGGACCCGTTCCGGTCGGTGGACGACCGGGTGGAGAAGCTGATCGCCGGCATGTGAGCACGGCCCCGGGCCGTCCGGCGGGTCCGGGCGAGAGCCGGGTCACATCCAGGTGTCCCACCAAAAGGTGGAACGCGGGTCGGGCCCCGTACGTTCTTCGTGCGGGGCCCGACGCACGCCCTAGAGTGTCGGGGACCCTTCACCCATGACATCTGAGATCTGAGGAACACGTGCGTCGACCTGCCGCCCTCCGGGCCCTCACCGGCCTCCTTGTCGTACCCGCGCTTCTGCTGTCGACAGCGGCGTGCGGCAGCGACGAAGACAAGGGCTCCGACTCCATCTCGTCCAAGGGCGGTCTGCCCGCCATCACCGACGGCGCGGCCTTCGGCAAGAAGCCCACCCTCGCCAAGGGTGAGGGCGCCCCGCCCAAGGAGCTGAAGATCGAGGTCGTCAGCGCGGGCAAGGGACCTGCTCTGAAGAAGGGCGACCAGGCGCAGGTCAACTACTACGGCCAGGAGTGGGACGAGACCCAGCCGTTCGACACCAGCTTCGGCAAGGGCCAGCCGTTCCCGGTCACCATCGGCGGCGGCGGTGTCATCGAGGGCTGGCAGAAGGCGCTCGACGGCCAGAAGGTCGGCAGCCGGCTCGAGGTCTCCATCCCGCCGAACCTGGCGTACGGCGAGACCGCGCGCGGCGACATCAAGGCCAACGCCACCCTGGTCTTCGTGATGGACATCGTCAAGGGCACCAGCGTCCCGGTCGCCGCGAAGGGGGCGACGGTCCCGCAGACCGACGCCGCCCTGCCCAAGGTGGGGGTGAACACCGACGGCAAGGCCCCCTCGGTGACCTTCCCGAAGTCGGCCGCCGCGCCCAAGAAGCTGGTCTCCGAGTATGTGATCGAGGGCACCGGCCCCGCCGTCACGGACAAGGACAACGTCGTCGTGAAGTACGACGCGTTCCTGTGGGACGGCGGCAAGAAGTTCGGCGGTACGTACGCGATGGAGACGACCGAGACCCTGAGCCTGGGCAACCTCGGGGTCAAGGGCCTCAAGGACGGGCTGGTCGGCAAGAAGGTCGGCAGCCGCGTCCTGCTGGTCCTCCCGCCCGACCAGGCCTTCGGCGACCAGGAGCAGCAGGGTATCCCGAAGAACTCCACCCTGGTCTTCGCGATGGACGTGCTGGCGAAGGTGTAAGACTGTTCCGGTTGCCCGTTCATCATTCGAGGAGCAAGTAGACCGTGAGCATCGAGAAGCCCGAGATCGACTTCCCCGGCGGCGAGCCGCCGAAGGACCTGGAGATCAAGGAGATCTGGGAAGGCGACGGCGCCGAGGCCCAGGCCGGGAACTTCGTCACCGTCCACTACGTCGGTGTGTCCTTCTCCAGCGGTGAGGAGTTCGACGCCTCGTGGAACCGTAACCAGGCGTTCCGGTTCGAGCTGGGCGCCGGTCAGGTCATCGCCGGCTGGGACCAGGGCGTCCAGGGGATGAAGGTCGGCGGTCGCCGCCAGCTCACCATCCCCGCCCACCTCGCCTACGGCGACCGGGGCGCGGGCGGCCGGATCAAGCCCGGCGAGACGCTGATCTTCGTCGTGGACCTGCTCGGCGTCTGAGCCGCCGCCGACGAGGCGACCGAGGGCCCGCACCCCCACCGGGGGCGCGGGCCCTCGGCCCGTCCGGCCCCGTCCCGGGCGGGCCGGGACACCGCGATCGCCGACCCCCGAACGGCCGGTTCCGGTACGGCTCCCGGCCGTTGTCCACAGCCCCGTCGGCCCGGCTTTCACCTTGGCGCCCCGGGACGGTACGGTCATCGGGCGGAAACGCTGGTTCGACCGGAACGATCTGAAGACCAGAACGAGGTGCGGGGCGTCGATGGCGATTGCCAAGGCCGAGCGGCTGATGAGTCTGGCGCTGTGCCTGCTGGGGACGCGCCGCCCGCTGAGCAAGCGCGAACTGCGCGAGTCCGTCGAGGCGTATGTCGAGGCGTTCCGGCCCACCGACGCCACCGCCGGATCCGACGAGTCCTTCAACCGCATGTTCGAACGCGACAAGGACGATCTGCGCGAGCTGGGCCTCGTCATCGAGACCGTGGAGAACCTCGACGGAGAGGTCGGCTATCTCGCCCGCCGCGACAGCAACCGGCTGCCGCCCATCACCTTCGACGCCGAGGAGGCCGCGGCCCTCGGCGTCGCCGCCCGGGTCTGGCAGCAGGCCCGGCTCGCCGGAGCGGCCAGCGGGGCGCTCCAGAAGCTGCGCGCCGCCGGGATGCCCGAGGCCGAGGACGCGTACGAGGACCGGGCCGGGGCCCTGGAGCCGCGGATCCCCGTCCACGAGGCCGCGTTCGAGCCGCTGATGCTCGCCTGCCGCGACCGCCGCCCCGTCGTCTTCGACTACCGCAAGGCCAGCGCCGCCCGCCCCGAGCAGCGGCAGGTCGAGCCATGGACCCTGGAGTGCTGGCGCGGCCACTGGTATCTGGCGGGCTGGGACCGGGACCGCGGTGCCGAACGGGTCTTCCGGCTCTCCCGGATCACCGGCAGGGTCCGCTCCAGGGCCGGGGCCTTCACCGCGCCCGTGCCCGATGTCTCCACCGTCCGGGAGACCGTCGAGAGCTGGGCGGGGGAGACCGCCACCAGGACCGCGCGAATCCGGCTGCGCTCCGGCTCCGGCTACCCCCTGCGGGCCAGGGCCGCCTCCGTACGCCCGGTGGCGGACGGCTGGGAGGAGCTGGAGATCCCGTACGGGCACGGCCTCGACGCCTGGCTCGTGGAGTTCGGTCCCGACGTCGTCGTGGTGGAACCGGCCGATCTGCGGGCCGATGTGATGGACCGGCTGCGCGCCGTCGCCGGGGGCAGCCGAGGGAAGGGGATCTGACCGTGGCCGCCAACGCCATCGACCAGACCAGGCGGATGCTCTCCCTGGTCACCTATCTGCGGGAACGACCCGGCGCGCGCGTCGAGGACGTCGCCCGTGCCTTCGGGATCACCGAGGACGAGCTGATCTCCGACCTCGATCTGCTGCCGATGTGCGGAACGAGCTTCCGCGGCGGGGACCTGCTGGACATCGACACCGACGGCGACCGGATCTGGTGGCACAACCCGGACGACGTCGCCGAGCCGCTGCGGCTGGCGGCGGACGAGGCGACGGCGCTGCTGGTGGCCGCCCGCGCGGTGGCCATGCTGCCGGGGCTGCGGGAGAGCGACCGCGAGGCGCTGCTGCGGGCCACCGCCAAGCTGGAGACGGCCGCCGGCGAGGCGGCCGGGGCATCGTCCCGGCTCTCGGTGACCTTCGAGTCCGAGGGCGGGGTCTTCGCCGCCGTCGACCGGGCGATCACCGAGAAGCGACGGCTGTGGCTGCGCTACTACTCCCCGGCGCGCGACGAGCTGACCGAGCGCGAGGTGGACCCGATCCGGCTGTTCGCCGTCGGCCACACCTACATGGAGGCGTGGTGCCGGCTCTCCGAGGCGCGGCGGACGTTCCGGCTCGACCGGGTCGCCGAGATCCGGCTGCTCGACGCCCCGGCCGCCCCGCCCGAGATCGAGCTGAGGGATCTGTCGGATCTGTCGCTGTCGATGGGGCTCGTCCAGCCGTCCGCGGACGATCCCGAGGTGGTCGTCGAGGTGGGACCCGGCGGACGGTGGGTGGCCGAGTACTACCCGCACGACCGGGCGGAGGAGCAGCCCGACGGCGGTCTGCGGATCACCCTGCGGACCTCGTCCCCGGCGTCGCTGCGGCGGCTCGCGCTGCGGCTCGGCGCCGACGGGCGGATCTCGGAGCCGGGCGATCTGGCGGAGAGCGCGCGCCGGGCGGCCCGCGAGGCGCTTGCGGCGTACGAGACGGCCTGAGGCAGGCCCGGCGTACGGCATCCGGTCGTGCCGCCCGGGCGCGATACCGGGCGGCCGGACCCGGCCGGTGCGCGCGGCCTCCGGGAATTGTCCGGAAACGATGCCTCGATGTGGCGGAGGTTGTGCGGATTTCCGGCCGCCGCGGACACGGGGCCGCCGCGCACGGGATCATTCGGGCGGGAAGCACCGCTCACGGTTGAGGGGATTCGTGTCACATGTCACTCCTGTCCGATATCACGGCTGCGGTCGCGACTCCGGGACGCGGCCCCCTGCTCTTCAGGGCCCTGTGCCCCGACTGCCGGACCCGTTGTGAGCTGACCGCCCAGGCGCTGCGGCTCGCCATCGGCGGCAGCCGCCGTACCACCTTCTACTCCTTCACCTGTCCCGAGTGCGGCGCCGCGGTGCGCCGTCCGGCGGGGGAGCGGATCGTCGAACTCCTCACCGGCGGCGGGGTCAGCACCCTCCGCCTCCAGGCCGTGGCCGCCCCCGCGGCCCCCACCACCTCCAACCTCTAGGTACCGCCCATGTTCTGGCCCGCGCTCGCCATCGTCCTCGGTTTTCTGGGGGTCGCCGTCCTCGGCGTCCTCGGTATCAGGGTCTTCGTCGAGACCCGGCGTCTCGGCCTGGAGGTGGCGCGGGCGGCCGAGCGGATCGGCGGGGCCGCCGACGACCTCGAACGGGTGGCCGGACGGGCGGCGCGCGACGCCGGCCGGACGCACTGACCGCCCCGCTCCGGGCGGCCCGATGCGCCCCCGGCACCGCCGGTGACGGCGGACGGATTGCGGACGATCTTCGTTGGTCGGGTTCCAGCCGTGTGTACGCGCCCGCTACCGAGGGCGTTTGAGCAGTAACAGCCCAGGTGACACCGGGGTTCCGGTCATTTGGCGGATGCACGGGCATTGCCCTGTGTTCACTGCTTGGGGTTACGATCGCTCACAGCATCATGGTCGGACGTCTGTCCGGCCGCCGGTGCCCCAGCTACACCCCAGCCGCCTCGGTGAGAAGGTACACGCTTATGTTCGGTGGACGGATCGGCCCTGCCGAGATCATTCTGGTCCTCGTCGTGATCATCCTCCTGTTCGGTGCGAAGAAGCTTCCGGACATGGCCCGTTCCCTGGGTAAGTCGGCCCGGATCCTGAAGAGTGAGGCCAAGGCCATGAAGGCCGAGAGCCAGGACTCCGCGGCCGCGGCGCCCCCGCAGCCCGGCCCCGCCCAGGAGCAGCCCGCCCCGCGGACGATCAAGGCCGCGCCCGGCGATGTCACGGGCGCGCGTCCCGTGGCCGAGCCGACGGACTCCGCACAGCGCTGACACCGGGCCGCCCACAGGCCCGTCTGCCGCGACGGGCCTGCCGCACGAGATGAGGACGTGGGTTGCTCAAGCCTGCCCGCAAGAAGGAGAAGGACCCCGAGGGGCGGATGCCTCTCGTGGAGCATCTGCGCGAGCTGAGGAACCGGCTCGCGAAGGGCGTCCTGGCCATCGTGGTCGTCACGGTCGTGGCCGCCTTCTTCTACAACGACATCATCAACTTCTTCACCAAGCCGGTGCTGGACTCGGTGGGCTGCGACGTCGCCTTCTCGGAGCTCCAGAAGAAGCCCGAGGGCACGACCTGCGCCCAGATCACCATCAACGGCCTGCTGACGCCCTTCACCCTGGCGCTCAAGGTGTCGCTGATGGCGGGCGTCGTCCTGGCCTCACCGGTCTGGCTGTACCAGCTCTGGGCCTTCGTGGCGCCCGGACTGCACCGCAGTGAGAAGAAGTACGCCCTCGCCTTCGTCGGGGTGGGCTCCCCGCTCTTCTTCATGGGCGGCTACTTCGCCTACGCGGTCCTGCCGACCACGGCGAAGGTGCTGATCGAGTTCACGCCCATGGGCGTGGACAACCTGCTGCCGCTGGACGATCTGCTCGATCTGGTGACCCGGATGGTGGTCGTCTTCGGGCTCGCCTTCGAACTTCCGCTGCTGCTGATGATGCTGAACATCGGCGGTGCCATCACCGGCCGGCGGATGCTCGGCTGGTGGCGCGGGATGATCATGGGCATCACGATCTTCTCGGCGGTGGCCACGCCCAGCACCGAGCCCCTCACGATGATGGTGCTGGCGGGCCCCATCGTGGTGCTCTACTTCCTCGCCACCGGCTTCTCACTCATCAACGACCGGCGGCGACGGCTGAAGGAGCTGCGGGGTCCGGCCGACGACGAGGCGGCGGAGCTGGATCTCACCCCCGCCGAGATCGGCGAGGTGGAGGCCGTCGGCGCCGGGAACCGGCTGCCGGAGCAGGCGAACCGGGAGGGCGACGGCGGCCGTGCCCACCGGGTCAACGGCTTCGACGACATCACCTGACGCGGCCCCCGCCGACCCCGGCGGGAACCGCGGAGGACACGGCCGAAGGGGCCGGACGGGCATCGGCCGTCCGGCCCCATCGCCGTATCCGGGGGCCTCCGGGCCCCGCGGCGCCGGGCGGGGTGCACCCGGCGGTGTGTGCGTCGCGGTTCGTCACCCCGGTGA
>NZ_JBHYZV010000124.1:0-15800 GCF_042753905.1 Streptomyces sp. NPDC059248
CGTCGGGTCCGGGCAGCACACGGCCGGAGTCACCGCGTCTCCTGCCGGAACCGGTTCCGGAGCGCGGCAAGCGTGGTCGCGTCGCCGGAGTCCGTGAGCGACCGCGCGTCAGCAGGTAGCCGGCCCCCACAGATGGAGCAGCAGATCCCCGGGCTCGCCGTCGATCCGCGCGTGCGGCGCCGTACCTTCGGCGGCGCACGCGACCCGGTCCTTCCGCAGGGTCACCAGCCATTGCCGTCCGCCGCAGCGCAGCGCCACCGTGCGGTCGGCGCCCTCGGCCTGTCCGGGCCTGTCACCGGTGTCGTACGTGAGGAAGCCGAGGAACTCGTCGACGCCGTCCGTCGTGGGGCCGGGGGCGATCGGGGTCTCCTGGCCGCAGGCGAGTTCCGCGTCGACACGGTGGACCGCGGTCTCGTGTGTCATGCGCCGGTACCAGAACCCCACGGTCTGATCCGGCCGGAACCATGTGCGGGACTCCTGCTCGGGGCCGCGAGCGGCGAGCTCGCCGATGAGCGTGTCGCGCAGGGCGGTGAACCAGGCCGGCACGGCGGCGTCGGCAGTCGGCCGCGGACGGCGCTCAGCGCGTACGGATCTCGTCGAGGTGCCCGGCGGGGTTCATACGTGTATGGTGCCGTAGGCCTCTGACAGAGCCGCCCCCTCGGGGCGGCTCAGGGGGTATCGCCGGAGTAGTAGAGGCGGTGGCCGACGCCGGGGCGTGGGTCGTACAGGACCCGGCCGCCGGGGAAGCGTCCCAGCTCCGTCGGCAGGGCCACACCGTCGCCGCTCTCCTCCGGGCGCCGGTCCGTGATGTCGAGCAGCAGCCCGTCCAGCGGACCGCCGATCAGCACGGCGTAGGTGCGGTGGGGCAGCGGGCCGGGATCGGGGTCGTCGTGGTCGCGGCCGTAGACCCGGCCGCGCAGGAGTTGCTCGTCTCCGTTCATCCGTACAGCCTTTCAGCCACCACCGACAACGCGGCCCGGGTGCGGAGAGGGCCCCTCCGCCGGGTGCGGAGGGGCCCTTTCTCCAGGGTGGTGCTCTGTGCCGCCGCGTTCAGCTCGCGGGCGTACGGGTCACTTGCCGAAGTAGGCGTTGTGGACGGTCACGCTCGCCTTGCCGCCGCGGGCGTCGGTGACCTGTGCGCGCAGCGACACCGCCTTGTCCCGGGCGGGGTTCTTCACCGTGATCCTCCCCTGGGTGACGGGGGTGTCCTGCCAGGTCCGGCCGTCGTCGTAGGAGACGGCGGCGGTGAGGGACGCGAGCCCCCGGCCGGCCGCCGGGCCCTGGACGGTGAGGGGGAAGGTCGAGGTGCGGTCCGCCGGGACGGTGCCGTCGGGGGCGACCGGGGCACCGAACCGTACGGTGGACAGGGCGATCCGGGTCGTCTCGTCCGTCGGGAGCTTCGCGGACCGGAAGGTCCAGGACGCGTCGATGCCCGTGGAGATCCGGGAGTACGAGGGGTCCCGCCGTACGGTGGTCGCGAGGGTGTACTCGGCGTCGTCCGCGCCGACCTCGAACCCCTCCCAGCCCGTCATCGGGTCCTGGTTCTCACCGATCTTCGTGGTGCCGCGGTGCAGGGTCGTCGTCGCCGCGTTGTACAGGGACGAGCCCGCGTTGCCCCGGCCGTCGGAGAACATCGGCACCAGGCCGATCAGCGTGTCGCCGGCGCGGAAGACGCCGGATTCCGCGTTCAGGAGCGGGGAGTGGACGCCGGTGCCGATGGTCTCCCGGTGGTTCGCGCCCGGGCGGTACTTCCGCTCGGGGCCCATGTACTCGATTTCCAGGCTCTCGTGGGCGTCGAGCTGAGCCGCGCCCACGGACCAGCGGTTCGGCGCGCCGCTCGTGGCGAGGCGGACGGTCCTGGTGCCGGGTGCCCCGGTCGACGCGTACGAGGAGTAGAGGACTCCGCTGAGTTCGTTGCGGATCAGGGCGAAGGCCCTCTTGGCCGGGGTGGTGACGGTGGTGGTCACGGCGACCTCGGCGAAGTCACCGGTCTTGAACGCGTGGGAGAAGCCGGTGGAGAGGCTCTTGCCCGGGTTCACGGCGATGGCGCTGTACTCGGTGGTGGCGGCGGTCCACTGTGCCTGGAAGCTTTCCCGGACCGTGCTGCCGGTGGGTTGCGCCGGGCCCAGTTGCGCGGTGCGCAGGACGTCGAAGGAGTCGAGCAGGGTCGCGAAGCGGGCGGGCTTTCCGCCCTTGTCCACGGAGAGGGTCGCCACCGCGCGGGTCTGCGGGGCCGCGGTGTCCGGGACGGTCAGTGATACGGGCTTGGCGAGGCGGGCGTCGACGTCGACGACGGTGTCCTTCGTCAGCGCCAGCCGGGGGTGGGCCAGCCGGTCCACTTCCATCCGGGACGGGTCCGGTCCGCGGACGACCCGGAAGGCGTCGAGGAAGTAGTCGCCCTTCGGGAGCCGGTAGGTGGCGGTGCTCCTGCCGTTGACCTCGATCAGGTCGTCGTCGGAGGTTCCGGCGAGCGGGAGGAGGAGGCTCTGGTAATCCGTGCTGGGTTTGCCGTCGCGCCCGAGGTGGTTGAGGGTCAGGTCGTACGATTCGGCCTCGCGGTTCACGGCGGCCGTGGTGCGCACGCTCTGGCCGCCGCCGGTCGCGGTGACGGTGGCGGTGTAGATGCCCTCGGTGGTGCCGCCGATACGGGTGTCGGTGGTGACCGGGACGGTGGCCGTGCGGCCCGCGGGGACGGTGACTTCGGTGGCGCCGACGGTGAAGAACCCGGCGGGGGCGGGTCGGCCCTGCGGGTCGAGGCCCTGGACCGTCAGGTTGAGGGTGGCGTCCCGGTCGCCCAGGTTCCGGTAGGTGACCTGCTTGGTGACGGGCGTGTCGTCGGTGTGCGGCCACCGCTGGAGCCCGAAGGAGAGGGTGTTCTCGTCGGCGGTAACGGTCTGCTGGAGGGCGCGGTCGGCCTCGATGCGGCCACTGCCCTGCTGGAAGACGCCGTGGCCGCCGTCCTTGGCGGACGCGGCGAGGACGGACTTGATGCGCTCACCCGACCACGTCGGGTGCCGCTGCTTCAGCAGGGCGGCGGCGCCTGCCACGTGCGGGGTGGCCATCGAGGTGCCGTTCATGGAGACATAGCCGGGCAGATCGGCGCCGTTGCCGGTGCCGGAGGCGGCGGCCGCGACGATGCCGACTCCGGGCGCGGTCACATCCGGTTTGACACCGGAGTCGCCGACTCGCGGTCCCCGGCTGGAGAACGGGGCCAGCCCGTCGGCGTCGTCCACGGCGCCGACGGTGAGCGCCGAATCCGCGCTGCCCGGGGAGCCGACGGTACGGGCGCCGGGTCCCGCGTTGCCGGCGGCGACGGCGAAGAGGACTCCCTTCTCCTTCGACAACTTGTCGACGAGGGCCTCCAGCGGGTCCACCTCGGGGGTGTCGAGGCCGCCGAGGCTCATGTTGACGACGTCCGCGCCCTGGGCGACCGCCCAGTCCATCCCGGCCAGGATCTCGGAGTCGCTGCCGAACCCGGCGTCGTCGAGGACCTTGGCGTTGAGGATCTTCGCGCCGGGGGCGACGCCCTTGTGCGTGCCGCCCGAGTGGGCGCCGGTGCCGGCCGCCGTGGAGGCGACGTGGGTGCCGTGGCCGTTGCGGTCCGTGGTGTCCGGGGAGCGGGTGAAGTTCTTGGCTCCGACGACCTGGCCCCTGAGGTCCGCGTGGGTCTCGTCGACGCCGGTGTCGAGGACGGCGATGGTCACGCCCTTGCCGTCGTATCCGGCCTGCCAGGCCTTCGGGGCGCCGATCTGGGCAACGCTCTTGTCGAGGGTCGCCGTGCGGACCGAGTCCAGCCAGACGCGGTCGATGCCGGGTACGGCGCCGGCCGTACGGGCCCCTTCGGTGCCGGCGGTACGGGTCAGGGCGGCCCAGAGCGCGCCCGCGTCCCGCTGCGGGATCGTCAGGGCGTCGGCGTTGAGCGCGGGCAGGGTACGGCGTACCTCGGCGTCGCTTCTGACTCCCTTGCGGGCGGTGGCGGCGGCGCCCTCGTAGGCGACGATGACTCTCAGGCCCTTGCTGTGGGCCCGCCGGCTCTCGGGTGCGCTCAGCCCGGTGATGTCGAAGAGCCTGCGGTCGAGTACGTCCTTGCCGATCAGCCGCTCGGCGTCGGCCGGGACGACGAAGGTGCGGCCGTTGTCGGTGTAGCTGCGTACCGGTATCTTCTCCCGTCCCTCGGCGGGCTGGAAGGACGCCGCCCGGCCGCGGGGGTCGACGCCGACGCGGTCACCGGTGATCAGGGTGACCCAGCGCAGTCCGGCGGTGGTGCCGCTCCGCTCGGCGGTGGCGAGGGGGGTCGTCCCTTCGCGGCCCGGGCCTGCGGTGTCCGCGAAGGAGTGGGTGGTGGTCAGCCCGGCGACGAGGACCGCCGCCGCGAGGGACGCGGTCAGGGCCACGGCGCCACGGCTGTGTTGTGGTGAGAACAAAGGTGTCTTCCCCTGTGAGGTGAAGGGATGGTCGGTGAACGATCGGGAGCGGCCCCCCTGCCCACTCCCGGCCCGATAGAGCGGAAAGCTGCATTCCGCGTTGCTGTTCGGTCACTCGATGTCCGGAACTCGCCCTTCAGGGCTTGGGGTTCGCGGGCGCCGTCGGCTCACTCGGCCCTGATATGGGTGTCTGATCAGGGGAAACGTCGCGGTCTTCCCGGATGGCGCACTGTGGCCGACGCGATGTGAGGGAGGGCTCTGGAGTCCCTTGCACCCGGGAGGTCGGTTCCGTAGAACGCGCACGCGGGGCGGATCGTACGAGGGCGGAGCAGGGTCGATGGCGTGGGCGGGCCCGGCGGACAGCGTCTCGTCATCGGTCCCTGTCCTACGGCCGCAGCGGGCCGGAAGTACCCCCGGACGGGCGACCCGATTCTCACCGGCTCCGCCCGCTTCCGGCCCGTGCGGCCCCGTCACCGTGCGGTGCGGACCGGCAGCCGCGTTCCCCCGCAATACGATTCGGCATACCGCATGCGAGGGTGACGCCCCCGTCCCATAACCTCATGCGGAAGTACTTCAACTTTTGAGGAGGCGACAGTGCTCGGAAGGGGCGCGCGGTTGCTCGCGGGCGCCATGGTCCTGGCCTGCCTGGTGCTGGTCGGTCCCAGTGCGCCGAACGGTGTCCCCCTCGCCCGGTCGCTGCCCGCCGGAGCCGCCGAGGACGTGGTGCCGAACCGTGTCATGACGTGGAACATCTGCAACCCCTGCAAGGAGAGCAACGTCGGGCGTGCGGCGGAGATCGCCACCTACGCGCCCCAGGTCATCGGCCTGCAGGAGGCGTGCGTGCGGGACGTCGAGAGGATCCGGGACTATCTGGAGAGCCTGTACGGGCTGGTCTACCACGTCGAGTACGGGATGGTGCTCCGCAACCGGGGCCGTTGCGGGGGGACGCCGTGGAGCCCGGGATCCTTCGGGCAGGCGCTGCTGTCGGCGGCGCCGATGACGGACCGGGTGAGTGTCGAGTATCCCGACGGCGGGTCCGAGGACCGCGGGTACATGGCGGTGACCACCAAGGTGGACGGCCAGTCCGTACGGGTCTTCAACACGCATCTCGCGCAGCGGCGGCAGCAGGACGTCCGGGCGGGCCAGACCGATGTACTCGCCGAGGAGGTCGCCGCGTACGACCGCGCGATCGTGCTCGGCGACTTCAACGCCGCACCGGACGCCCCCGAGCTGACCGGGATGTGGGCGCTGGCGGCGGATACGGACGCCCAGTGCCGGCCGTTGTCCGACGGCAGCTGCAAGCCGACCACCGATTGGCAGAGCAAGTTCGACTACGTCTTCCTGCGGGGCATCGCGCCGCTGGAGCACCAGGTGCTGCCCACTCCGTACTCGGACCATCATCTGCTCCACGCCGACCTGGACATCGCCCCCGCGAGCCCTCCTCGGGTCGACGCGGCGGGCAAGCCCCGGGCGTGAAGGGCTCGCAGCGCCGGGCGCGGTGGCGTGCCGGGCGGTGAGAGCCGGGGAGCGCGAGGCGCGGAGGGGGCGTGAAGGGGTCTTCCACGGTGCTGTTTGCTCACTTCCGTCCCGTGATTCCCCCTTGGCACGTACTCAGGTGGCGATATGAGTATCCGTACGGATGTCGGCCGCGGTGTCCGCGGCCTCATGGTGGGCGCGCGGTCCGAGCCGCTCCTTCGTCGTCTGAGGAGGTACTCATCATGAGACCAGTTGGAAAAGCCGCCACGGCCCTGGCGCTGGCGGGGGTCACGCTCGCCGGGACGGCCGGTACGGCCTGGGCGTCCTGCGGACAGGCGGACCATCCCGTCGCGGCGAGCGCGAGCGCGTGTGCCACGGGATGGGGCAGTGGGCTCGAGTCGGCGCCGCAGCACGTCGCCGAGCCGCTGACGAACATCCGGGCCGGTCAGCACGATTGCTTCGACCGGGTCGTCTTCGACGTGGCCGGTGCGAGCGGTCCCGCGGGCTATCGGGTGGGCTATGTCAGCGCCTTCCGGCAGGACGCCACCGGCACGGTGATCCCCGTGGCGGGCGGGGCCATTCTCGAGATCTTCGTCAACGCGCCGAGTTACGACCCGAACACCGGTGGGGTGGTCTATCCGGGGATCCCCGGGCGGTCGTTGCCGGGGGTGAGCCTCAGCGGGTACCGGACCTTCAAGGACACCAAGTTCGGGTCGAGCTACGAGGGGCGGACGCAGGTCGCCGTCGGCGTGCGGGCCCGGTTGCCGTTCCGGGTGCTCCAGTACGGGGACAAGGTGGTCGTGGACGTCGCGCACACCTGGTGAGACGGGACCGGCCCCGAGTCCACCACGGGTGCGCGGGGGTATTCCCACGTCACCGGAAGAAGAGGCGGACTCGGGGCCGGCGGAGTGTCAGATGCCGAACTCGGCGGACGAGATGCCGAGGGTCGCGCACGCGTCGCGCAGGATCTGCTCCTCGGCGGGCGAGATGTAGCCGTCGGCTCCGGCGACGACGATGCCGGTCTGGATCACGGCACGGGCCTCGGCGGGCTTCTTGGCGGCCTTGGCCACCTCCTGGAGGGCTTCGGCGCGGCCTCGGATGGGGTCGGCCATCAGCTGGTCGACGTGCTTGTTGAAGCGCGTGCGCAGCTGGTCGGCCGGGAAGTTCTGCAGGACGTCGTTGGAGAGGATCAACGACTCCACGTGCTGCCGCTCGGTGGGGTCGACATGGCCGTCGGCGGCGGCCACCAGAGCGCATACGGCCATGCTGGCGTCCCGGTAGGCACCGCTCTTCAGCTCGGTCTTGAGAGATGTGAGCTGGGTCTTCAGCAGACCCACGAGCTGGGCCTTGGAGCCGCTGCCCTGCGCGGCGGGACGGCCGTGGCTCTGGGGCGCGGACCCGGGGGCGGACCCGGACCCGGACCCGGGACGACCCGATGCCTGGGCCTGCTGCTGGAGAGTCTTGGCCTGGTCCTTGATTCGGTCCCACATCGCCACTGAATTGCCACCTCGGTCCTGGCTGAAGTTCGTCTGTCGGACGACGCGTCGTTCCGCGGCGTCACCGGGGTCAACGTACGTGGTCACCGGGGAGTTCCACGCGGCGGGGGTCCGTTACCCCGGAGGTAATCGCGCAGGTCGGGCGGGTGCGGACAGACTGTGATCACCGGGCCGGGGACGACGATCCCCGGCCCCCGAGACCGCTTCTCGAACGGGAGAACCCCATGTCACGCCTCCGCCGTATGCGTTCCGCCGCAGTTCTCGCGACCGCCGCCGCGCTGATCCCCCTCGGTTCCGGTACGGCTTCGGCATCCGCTACCGGACCGGCACCCCTGTCGCCGTACTGCCAATCCGTCGTCGGCGGCCAGTCGTCGCTGCCGGCGAACGCCCACGCGTTCATGAAGGCGTACTGCGAGTGGGGAGCGGCGCCGCGGGTCGACACGTACATGAAACTGTTCACGCCGACCGGGACGCTGATGGACTCGGGGCTGCCCGCGCCGATCGACACGACGGCCATCGCCCTGCAGATGGAGAGCCTGCTGGGTGCGGTGAACTACACGTTCCAGCCGGTGTCGGCGGTGTCGTCACCGGACGGGAAGGTCGTCTTCGTGAAGGCGCGCAACTCCGGTTCGATCAAAGAGAAGCCGGACGGGACGCCGGGTGAGAAGTTCGACTACATCACGACGCACCGGCTGGTGCTGGACGGATCCCGGGTGGAGCAGGGGCGCCGGTTCTGGGACCAGACGGAGCTGTTCCGGTCGCTGAACAGCCAGTTGCCGAACCTGTTCACCTCGATTGCGCCGGTGGCGTGGACACCGCCGCGGACGGAGAACCGGCTGACGGCGTGGAACACGCGGGACGCGTCGGCCCTGGTGAACGAGGTGGACGATGTCGTGGCGCTGACCGGCCCCGGGCTGGGTGACCGGGCGCTGACCCGCAAGGCGGATATGCGGGCGTATCTGACGAAGCTGTTCACGCGGGTCCACGAGCTGCGGCTGGAGCCGGGGAAGACGGTGCGCCAGGGACCGGTGACCTATCGGGAGTGGGTGGGGCACGCGAAGCTGTCGAAGGAGGGCGGCCCGGTCCGGGAGATCACATACGGCATCACCGAGCGGTTCACCCGGAACGCGCAGGGGAACGTCGAATGGAACCTCGCGTTCGAGACCCTCGACACGGTGGCGACCGAGTGCGAGATCACCAACCTGCGCCGACTGCTGTTCCCGCAGCTCCCGGCGTGCCCGGGGGGGGCAGCCTGACGGCCGGATGGATCACGGTACGGGTGGGCGGGGCCGCGGTCCGGGAGGGTGTTCCCGGGTCGCGGCCCCGCCGTGTGCCCGGCCCCGGGCGTGTCCGGTCCCCGGTTCCCCCGATTCGCCCGGGGGTGGCCTTCCGGTGCCGCCGGTTTCCCCGGAGGGTCAGGCCGAGGTGCGGTCGGCGGGGTCCGCCGGTTCCCGGGGCGTCGGGGGCCGCTTTCCCGCCCTGTCCGGCCCGGGTGGGGCGGCGGCGGTCCGGGTCTCCGGGAGGGCGGCGAAGCAGGACAGGCTCAGTACGGCGACTCCGGTCAGCCAAGCCGCGACGCCCCACGGCGGGCCGCCGCCGTCGGTCAGGGCGGTCGTCACCAGGGGGGTGACGGCGCCGCCGAGTACTCCCGCCAGGTTGTAGCCGACGGCGGCGCCCGTGCAGCGCACCCGGGGCTCGTACAGCTCGGGCAGATAGGCGGCGGTGACGGCGAAGACGGAGACGAAGGCGAGCAGGGCCCCGACGAAGCCGAGGAACATCAGGGGTGGTTCGCCGGTGCCGAGCAGGGCCACGAGGGGGAACACCCACAGGGCTGTGAGGGCGCTGCCCGCCAGACACATGGGGCGGCGGCCCACCCGGTCGGCGAGCAGGGCGGCGAAGGGGGTGACCATGCCTTGGATCGCGACGGCCCCCATGACGAGGGCCAGCATGACCGTACGGCTGACGTCCGCTTCCACCGTGCCGTAGGCGAGCGCCCAGGTGGTGACGGTGTAGAAGACGGCGTAGCCGCTGGAGAGGGCGCCCGCGGTGAGGAGCAGGGTGCGCCAGTGGTGGCGCAGGACCTCAGCGGCGGGGGCCGCCGCCCGGCCGCCGGTGCTGGTGAGTTCGCGGAAGGCGGGGGTTTCCTCGAGGGAGGCGCGCAGGAGGAGGCCGACGCCGGCGAGGACACCGGCGGCCCAGAACGGGACGCGCCAGCCCCAGGCGAGGAACTGGGCGTCGGTGAGGCCGATGGAGAGCGCGAGGGTCACTCCGTTGGCCAGGAGGAAGCCGATGGGCGGGCCCATCTGGGGGAAGGCGCTCCACAGGGCGCGCCGGTGGGCGGGGGCGTGTTCGGCGGTGAGCAGGACGGCTCCGCCCCATTCGCCGCCGAGGCCGATGCCCTGGACGAAGCGGAGGGCGACGAGGAGGACGGGGGCGGCGGCGCCGATGCTGTCGTAGGTGGGGAGGCAGCCGACGAGGACGGTGGCGACGCCGGTGGTGAGGAGGGAGGCGAAGAGGACGGGGCGGCGTCCGTGGCGGTCGCCGAAGTGGCCGAAGAGGAGGGACCCGAGAGGGCGGGCGACGAATCCGGCGCCGAAGGTGCCGAAGGCGGCGAGACTGCCCGCGAGGGGGGAGAAGGAGGGGAAGAACAGGGGGCCGAGGACGAGCGCGGCGGCGGTGCCGTAGACGAAGAAGTCGTAGAACTCGACGGCGGTCCCGGCCAGGGTGGCGAAGGCGAGCCGTGACATGGACGGGGCTCTGCCGCCCGGGGCGCGGGGAGACGGAGGACGGCGTAGGCGCATATCGGGCCAACGGTCGACGGTGGTGGCCGGTTACGCGGTGCCGGGGGGCGGGTGGGGCGTGTGGGGGCGCGGGGAGCGACGGTCGCGGCGGGGTTCGCGGCAGGTGGCGCCGGGGCCCCGCCCGTGGTTGTCGGTGGGCGGGGCCGGGTGGAGGGGGTCAGCCGGAGAGTGCTCTCATATGGCGGGTCACGGTGGCGCGGTGGCGTTCGGACCAGTTCTCGAGGGCCATGCGGCAGGCGTGGTCGAGGTGGTGGACGTCGGTGAGGTCGAGTTCGACGGCGCGGTCGGGCGGGAGCGCTTCGAGGCTGTCGAGGAGGTTCGGCAGGCGCAGGAAGGTCGCGTTGCCCGAGAGGCGTACCCGGACGGGTCCCGCGCCCGGGTCGTCGACGTCGAGGCGGAGGTGGGACGCTTCCCAGGCCGTCTTGGCCACCGCGAGGGCGAGTCCCGCGATCACGCCTTCGAACATGCCGACGACGACGATGGCGAGGGCGGTGACGGCGAGGACGAGGGCTTCGCCGCGCTGCCGGCGCCACAGACCGGCCAGTTCGCGGGCGGGGACGAGTTTCACGCCCGCGTGGACCAGGACGGCGGCGAGGGCGGGGACGGGGATGTACGCCAGGGCCGCAGGGAGGAGGGCGGCGAACAGCAGCAGCCAGACGCCGTGGAGGACGCGGGACGCCTTGGTGCGGGCCCCTGCCTGGACGTTGGCGGCGCTGCGGACGATGACCGCGGTCATGGGAAGGGCGCCGAGGACCCCGCAGACCGCGTTGCCGGTGCCCTGGGCGACGAGTTCCTTGTCGTAGTCGGTGCGCGGTCCGTTGTGGAGCCGGTCCACGGCGGCGGCGCCGAACAGGGACTCGGCGGAGGCGATCAGGGTGAAGGCCAGGACGGTGCCGATGGCGCCGAGGCCGGCGAGTTCGCCGAACGCCTCGGCGGACGGGGGCTGGACGGAGTCGAGCAGTCCGCGTACCTCGACGGTGGCGACCGGGAGTCCGGTGGCGAGGACGGCGAGGGTGGCGAGGCCGACGGCTGCGAGCGGGCCGGGGACGGTACGGATCCTGGGGGGCAGACGGCGCCAGAGGACGAGCACGGCGACGGTGGCGGCGCCGAGGGCGACCGAGGCGAGGGCTTCGGTGTTCCCCGCGGCGCGCCAGAGCGCGCCGGGCAGTCCGGCGATCTTGTCGATACCGTCGGCCGGTGCCTCGAAGCCCGCCATGGCGTAGAGCTGTCCGGCGATGAGGATGAGGCCGATACCGGCGAGCATGCCCTCGACGACGGAGACGGAGACGGCGCGGAAGCACCGGCCGAGTTTGAGGACGCCGAGGAGGATCTGGAGGAGTCCGGCGGCGAGGACGATGGCTCCGAGGACGGGGAGTCCGAATTCCGTCACGGCTTCGAGGACGAGGACGGTCAGTCCGGCGGCGGGGCCCGAGACCTGGAGGCTGCTGCCGCGCATCATGCCGGTGACGAGGCCGCCGACGATGCCGGTGACGAGGCCGAGTTCGGCCGGGACGCCGGAGGCGACGGCCACACCCACGCACAGCGGGAGCGCGACGAGGAAGACGACGAGGGAGGCGGCGAAGTCCTGCCGCAGATGGGGAAGGGATGTCGTGGGCACGGTGGCGCTCACAGGGCGGTGAAGGCGTCGGTGCCGTCGCGGTGCGCGTGGACGGCCCCGGTATGCACTTCGTAGTACCAGCCGTGCAGGCGGAGCCGTCCGGTGGCGAGGCGGCGCGACACACAGGGATGGGAGCGCAGTCGCCGCAGCTGGGTGCGGATGTGCTGTTGGACGGCGTGGGCGACCTCGGGGTCGTCCGGGTCGGTGTCCCCGGGGGCGGGCGGACGGGCGGCGTGGGCGAGCCAGTCGCGGACGGCGGGTACGGCGGTGAGGTCGTCGCCGCGGACGAGGGCGCCGACGGCGCCGCAGTGGGAGTGGCCGCAGACGACGATGTCGCGGACGCCGAGGATGTCGACGGCGTACTCGATGGTGGCGGCCTCACTGGTGGGGTGGCCGTCGGCGGGGGGCGGGACGATGTTGCCCGCGGTGCGGAGTTCGAAGAGTTCACCGGGGCGTGCGCCGGTGATCAGGGACGGGACGACCCTGGAGTCCGAACAGCTGATGAAGAGGGTGTGGGGGGACTGCCCGGCGGCGTGGGGGGCGAACCGTTCGGGGTTCCGGCCGAAGGCGCGGGCGTGGTCGATGAGGGGCTGCATAAGGGGTGAATCCTCCTGGCGCGCTGTGGGGGCGCGTCGGGCTGACGAGACAGAGCTTGGGGGGCGGGCTCCGGATCAGCAGCGGAATACCTGAAGGGCGGCCGGGGTGGGGGCGGCCGGGGCTCTCCCGTCGTGCCGGGGGTGACCGGCCGGTGGGGCGATGAGGGGCCGCGGGGTCCCGTGGTGTCGCGTGGCGCGGGGTGCGCGGTGCGCTTGTGGCGCGGTCGAAGCGGGGCGGTGCCGGTCGCGGACGCGTAACGGGCCGAGAGGGTCGGTGGTGGGTTCACCGGCCCGGCTGCGGTGCTCCGTGCCGGGTTCCGTACCGATCCCGGTGACGGGGTCCTGGCCTGAGGGGCTTCCGTGGCCGACGGGGTGCGGGGTCGCGAAGGCCGCCGTCGGGGAGAGGAGAGGGAGGGCGAGGAGAACGGCTGTGAGCAGGGGTATCAGCGTTCGTGATGTCACGGTCCGCATGGTGGCGCCTCCCTCCGGCCGGTGGTTCGGGTTCGCGTACGCACACGTCAAGGGTTGACCAACTAGGTCAACAGAAGGTCAAGGAACACGTTAACGCCTGTTGATCATTCGTGGGACATGCAAGGACTCCGCGCGTGCCACCCGGGGCGGTTCGCCCGTCCCGTATCGGCTTGATCGCCTTTGGTACCCCGAAGGGGTTCCGGGGGTGCGGCGGGTCGGCCGGTGGCGCCGGGAAGGAGGGCGAGACAGGGGCCGTCCGGGGTGTTTTCCGGCGCGAAGTGCCACATCTCCTTCGCATACGTCCGACACGGGCCGTGGTGCGCGCCGCTCCGGATGAACCGGTCATGGGCGTCGACGGGGTCGGTGCCGATGGCTTTCCCGGTCGCCCGGGCCGACTTGGCCGGGGTGTTGACGGGCCGCATCGCCTTCCGAGGGCGGGAACGGAGTTCACCCGCACGGGTGAAGGGCGCCGGGCGCGGGAGGTTCACCCGCGCGTGTGGCGGGAGGTCCGGGGCGGGCCGCCGCGCACCCCGGCATGGTGGTTCGCGCGCTTCGGTTACGGTTCCCGGCGCCGCCGCCCGGGGCGGTGCGGCTCCGGGACGGCGGCCCGCCGCGGACCGCGCGTCACCCGGGGAGGTGCCCCTCGGCGTACTGCTCGGCGTAGCCGCCGGTCGGGGGGATCACCGTGATGATGTCGATCATCACACCGTCCGGGCCCCCGACGATGAAGTGCCGCTGGCCGAACTCCTCGGTGCGCAGGGTGAGCAGTTCGGTGAGGCCGGCCTCGCCGACGAGCCGGCGGTGTTCGGCGTCGACGTCGTCGACCTCGAAGTTGAGGAGCAGCCCGCCGGTGAGGGGGGTGCGGTGGCTTTCGGGGACGGTGGGGTGCGCGGGGTCGAGGAGGGCGAGTTCGTAGTGGGGTGCGTCGGGGCGGTGGAGGCTGACGTACCAGTCGGCCTCGAAGGTGATCGCGAAGCCGAGGTGGCCGGTATAGAAGTCGCGTGCGGCCGCGATGTCGCGGGTGCCGATGACCGGGTAGAAGCCGCCGAGTCTGATCGTCATGGTTTTGGGCCTTTCGTTCCTGCGGTCGTTCCGGGAGGGGTGGGGCGTTCGGGAGTCGTGCGCGGTCCCGGGGACGGCGGCGCCCGGAAGGGGCCCCGCCGTTTCACATACCCCGGGTATGTGAAACGGGACGCTAACATACCCGGGGTATGTGAAAGGAAGGGTGATCGCGACGATGACGGTCGGCAGGGCGGAGCAGCGGGCGGCGACACGGCGGGCGCTGCTCGCGGAGGGGCGGCGGCGTTTCGCCGCGGACGGCTTCCACGGCGTGGTTCTCGCGGAGGTCGCCGAGGCCGTGGGGGTGACCAAGGGGGCGGCGTACCACCACTTCGCCAGCAAGGCGGGGTTGTTCCGGGCCGTGGTCGGCGAGGTGCAGCGGGAGCTGGGCGAGACGGTGGCGGCGGCGGCCGACGCGCAGAGCGATCCGTGGGAGCAACTGCGCGCGGGCTGCCGGGCCTTTCTTGCGGCGGGCACCGATCCGGCGGTGCGCCGGATCGTACTGCTGGACGCTCCGACCGTGCTGGGCTGGGACGAGTGGCGGGCCATGGACGATTCCTCGTCGGCCCGCCATCTGGCGGACGCCCTCCGGTCGCTGGTGGCCGCCGGGGTGATTCCGGACCAGCCCGTGGAGCCGCTCGCGCGACTGCTGTCCGGCGCGATGAACGAGGCGGCGGTCTGGCTGGCCCGGTCCGCGGATCCAGGCGCGCTCGCCGCCACCGAGCAGGCCCTGGACCGGCTGCTGGCGGGGGTGCGCGGCTGAGGCGCGTCCGCTCACCGGACGATCATGTCCGCCCTCTCCCCGGAACGCCGGACAGCGGGCACACTCGGCGCCATGTCCGCATCCTCCGGGCCCATGCCGCCCGTCCCGCCCGCCCCGCTCCCGCCGTCCGTACCGCTCGCGCCGTCCGACCCGGATGCCGGGCCGACGGCCTCCGCCGGCTCCACCGCGCGCTGGGTCCCGACCCACGGCGATCCCTACCGGTCCGTCCCCTACCGGCCCGAGCGGATCCCCGCCGGCGAGTCGCTCTCCCGGGCGGCGCGGTTGCGGATCCGGATGGACGAGCGGCGTACGGTACGGCAGTTCTCCGCCGACCCCGTCCCGCTGGACGTGGTCCGGGACGCGATCGCCTGTGCCGCGACCGCGCCGTCCGGGGCGCATCAGCAGCCGTGGACATTCGTCCTGGTACGGGACCCGGAGACACGGCGGCGGATCCGGGAGGCGGCCGAGGAGGAGGAGCGTGTCTCGTACGACGGCCGCCTCGGCGAGGAGTGGCTGGCGGCCCTGCGCCCGCTGGGCACGGACGAGGTGAAGAGGCATCTCACCGACGCGCCCGCGCTGATC
Source organism: Streptomyces sp. NPDC059248 (assembly GCF_042753905.1). Taxonomy (NCBI): domain Bacteria; kingdom Bacillati; phylum Actinomycetota; class Actinomycetes; order Kitasatosporales; family Streptomycetaceae; genus Streptomyces; species Streptomyces sp. NPDC059248. The sequence continues at coordinate 15,287 of NZ_JBHYZV010000124.1, forward strand.
GTGGTCTTCCAGCAGCGTTACTGGCTGGGTGAGGACGGGACCAAGCGCAAGCACTACTACGTCGACGAGTCCGTCGGCATCGCGGTCGGGATGCTGCTGACCGCCCTTCATCTGTCGGGTCTCGCGGCGCTGGTGCACACTCCGAGCCCGATGCGCTTCCTCGGCGAGGCGCTGGGGCGCCCGGCGAACGAGAAGGCGTTCGCGGTGATCCCGGTGGGTTATCCGGCGGCCGACTGCCGGGTGCCGGACCTGGTCCGCAAATCCCTCGACCAGGTGATGGTCGAGATCTGAGCGGCGTCCCGCCGGGGCCGCACCGCGGGGCGCCGCGGTATCGCACCGCTCGCGTCGAGCGCCGCCCGCCCTTGCCGCAGACATGCACATGCCAATTGACGTAGAGTGCCGCGCATCCACCCGCCGGGGGGGGGCCCCCGGGGCGCGGGGGGGCCCCCCCCGGGGGGGGGGGCCCCGGGGCGCCCGCCCCCCACCACAACGCGGGCCGGGCCCCCGCGCGGCC
>NZ_JBHYZV010000125.1:0-15692 GCF_042753905.1 Streptomyces sp. NPDC059248
GTTGTGGATCATGTGGAGGGGTCGGTTCGTAAGCCGACGCTGGAGTTGCTGACGCTGGCGCGGCGGCTGGGTTCGCCGGTGGCGGTGGCTTTGGGTGCGGGTGCCGCGCGGACCGCGCAGGTGCTGGGTGAGCACGGTGCGGAGCGGGTTTTGGTGTCGGAGGCTTCGGAGTTCGCGGAGTTCCTGGTGGTGCCGAAGGTGGACGCGCTTGCGGCGGCGGTGGAGCTGGTGGGGCCGGTGGCGGTGCTGGCGGTGTCGTCGGGGGAGAACAAGGAGGTCGCTGCGCGTTTGGCGTTGCGGCTGGGGTCGGGTGTGATCACGGACGCGGTGGATGTGGAGGCCGGGGAGGGGGGTCCGGTGGTGGTGCAGTCGGTGTTCGCGGCGTCGTTCACGGCGCGTTCGCGGGTGTCGCGGGGTGTTGCGGTGATCACGGTGAAGCCGAACAGTGCCGGGGTGGAGCCGGTGGCGGCGGGTGGTGTGGTGGAGGAGTTGTCGGTGGGTTTCGTGGTGGGTGCGGCGGCTCGGGTGGTGTCGCGGTCGGCGCGGGAGTCGTCGGGTCGTCCGGAGCTGACGGAGGCGGCGATTGTGGTGTCGGGTGGTCGTGGGCTGGGCTCGGGTGAGGGGTTTGGTGTGATCGAGGCGTTGGCGGACGCTTTGGGTGGTGCGGTGGGTGCGTCGCGGGCGGCGGTGGACGCGGGGTGGTATCCGCATGCGCATCAGGTGGGGCAGACGGGGAAGAGTGTGTCGCCGCAGTTGTATATCGCGTCGGGTATTTCGGGTGCGATTCAGCATCGTGCGGGGATGCAGACGTCGAAGACGATCGTGGCGGTCAACAAGGACCCGGAGGCGCCGATCTTCGAGCTGGCGGACTACGGGGTCGTCGGCGACCTCCACACCGTCGTCCCCCAGCTCACCGACGAGATCAACAAGCGCAAGGGCTGATCTGCGGGACAGGGCCCGGTGAGGGTGGCGTACCAGCCCCTCACCGGGCCCTTTCCCTCGCCCGCGGACCGGACCCGGTCCCGCCGGGGCCCACGAACGACCGGTTCACACGACGCCCGCCCCGTACCGGCCCTGCTCCTGCCGGGCTCTCGCGAGCCGCTCGCGCAGGGCCAGGACCTCCTCGTCCGTGACGGGACCGTGCTCGGCCTCGGCGACGGCGATCAGCTCGTCGAGACCGTCCCGCTCGATCTGCCGGGCGACGGCCGCGACCACATAGGCGGAGAACCCGGAGGGGCCGCTCCGCGCCTTGGCGCCTTCGGCGACGTGGCACGGCATGGTGATCGAGTACGTGCCGGCGGGTTCGGTCATGCCACCCATCCTGCCGGAGACGCTCCCGGGAAGCAGGTGAGATCTTCTATCGCAGGTTCACCCGTACCGTGTCGGCGAAGCGCGTCACACCCGCTTTGGCGAGACGGTCGACGGCCACGGCGAATGTCATGGGCGGATTCCGCTTCTCCTCCGCCAGTCTGACCACTGTCTCCGTGACTTCGTCCGGCCATCGGCCGTACAGGTCGCACAAGTAGGTGTCCGGATCCACGACATGTAAGCCCCTCTGCGCGAGCGGAGCCGCGGGGAAGTCCGCCAGGTTCCAGGTCACCAGCGTGTCGGCGCCCGCGGCCAAAGCTGCCGCGGTGTGGTGCCGGTCATCCGGGTCACGGCCGGGAATCCCGTCCAGCAGATGGACGTAAGCCGATTCGCCGATCTCGCAGTCCGCGAAGAATCGTCGGATGGCCCGGGTGACCGCCCGGGCAGATTCCTTCGAGCGCCTCTCTTCCCGGACGATGACGCGTTCCCACTCCATGAGCAGACGCTCGGACCACACGACGGTGTGGACGGAGTCCTCGGTAAGGGCGAGCATCAGGTCCATCACCGAGAAGGGGAACAGGACATTGGTGTCCACGAATACCTTCACGGGCTCAGGACTCGCCCAACTCTTCGCCGATCCGTCGGCGGCCTTCCCGGCGACGTTCACGACGTTGCTGGAAGGCCAGTACGTCGCCGAGGCGGACGACCCGATGGCGGCTGCCCGGGAGATGGGCCGAAGGGATCTCGCCGCTGTCGAGGAGGCGTGCGACGAAAGGCCGGGACAGGCCCAGCAGCTCGGCCGTCTCCGCCGGCGACAGCCGGGCCTCTGAGGCGAGGACCGTCACCGCGTGACCCTGAGCCAGCTCGCCGGCCGAAGCGATGAGGACGCGGACGAGTTCAGTCGGGAGCCTGACCTCGGCGCCTCCCGGCTTCCTCAGGACGATCTCGACCTCTTCGGGAGCCATGCGGCGGGCCTCGGCCAGTTCGTCCGGGTGTACGTCGTGCGGCTCCACCCGGGTGGCGTGGGCGAGAACGCTCGTACGGGCCATGTCCGGGCCTCCCTCCTCGGTTATCTGTAATAACTGTAACCTTGGCGCGGAACGCGGACAACTGGTAGCGCCTTCACCCCGCCCGGGGTCGGCCGAGGCTCGGCGTCGGGTCCGGGATCAGGCGCGGTCGAGGACGATGGTGAAGGTGGTGCCCTCGCCGACCGTGCTTTCGACGTCGACCGTGCCGCCGTGGTCGCGGACGATCTGGCGGACGATGGACAGGCCCAGGCCGCTGCCTCCGGTGAGGCGGCCCCGGGCCGCGTCCCCGCGCCAGAAGCGGTCGAAGAGGTGGGGGAGGTGTTCGGGCGGGATGCCGTGGCCCGTGTCGCGGACGTAGAGGATCGCCAGTTCGCCGTGGGGGACCAGGGCGAGGGTGACCGTACCGCCGTCGGAGGTCGCGCGGATCGCGTTGCCGACGAGGTTGCCGATCACCTGGCGGAGGCGGTCCGGGTCGGCGTGGACCAGGACCGGGGCGTCGGCGTCGGCGTCGGGCCGGTCGTACGCGAGGGCGAGGGTGACGCCCGCGTGCTCCGCGCGGGCCAGCTGGGCCGTACGGCAGGTTTCCAGCAGGTCGGCCAGGTCCGTGTCGGTGCGGTGGTAGGTGAGGGCGCCGGCGTCGGCGAGTGCCAGGTCCTGGAGGTCGTCGACGATCCGCTGCTGGAGCATCACCTCCTCGTGGAGGGAGTCCAGCAGTTCGGGGGTGGCCTCCACATACCCGTCCTGGAGGGCTTCCACATAGCCGCGCAGATTCGCCAGCGGTGTCCGCAGTTCGTGCGCGATGTCGCCGGTGAGGCGGCGCTGGCGTTCCTCGGACCGCTGGAGCGACGTCGCCATCCGGTTGAAGTCGTGGGCCAGCGCCGCGATCTCGTCCCGGCCGGTGACCGGGACCCGGCGCGCGAGGTCACCCTCGCCGAGCGACCGGGTGGCGGCGGTGAGCGCCCTCACCGGTCGCAGGACGGTACGGCTCAGCAGCAGCGCCGCCGCCGCGACCGCCAGCGCCACTCCGGCCGCGACCCCGACCGTGGGCGCGATCGCCAGGTCGGGCGGCGAGGCGTTCCGTACCCCGAGACGTACCTCCAGGCGGGGCGGCGCCACGGCGGCGGTCCGCTCCCGGAAGACCCGCTGGAGACAGGCGTTGATACCGTCCGCCTCTCCGCTCAGACACGCCCGGGTGTCCCGCCGCACCGGTTCGGAGCCCCGGCCGGCCAGGGTGCGGCGGCACTGCGGCCGGGTCGGGTCCAGGACGACCGAAGGCGTCGCGAACTCGTCCGTACGTACGCGGGGTTCCGCCCCGGCCCGGGTCAGACACGTCGCGTACCGGATGGTGTGCGCGTACTGCCCGATCTCGTACGACGTGACTTTCGCGGCGGACTCCGGGAAGAACCCGTCGGGTATCCGGAACCGGGGCGCGGGGTCGACCAGGACCGGCGGTTCCGTGCTGACCCGGCGCGCGTTCCGGCCCGCGAGGGTGTCGGAGTCGGCGAGGAGGACACCGTCCTCGGTCGTCACCCGGATCCGCTGCCCGGTGTCCCGGGCCAGCCCGAGCACGGTCGGGCCGACCCCTTCCCAGGTGCCGTGCGCATAGCCGTACTTGCGCAGCCCCTCGGCGATCCGGGACGTCTCGGCCCGGCTCGCGGTGACGCTCTCCTCGACCGCGCCCGTCGCCTGCCGCCAGGTGAGCCAGGCGGTGGCGGCGGTGGCGGCGACCGCGACGAAGAGGAGCAGCCCGAGCACCCGGAGGCGGAAGCTCACCGAGGGCGGCTTCCGGAACCGGAGCCGTCAGCGGGGCCGGGGGCGCCGGGGGCGGCCGGGGGCCTTGTGGCGCCGGCGGCCGGACGCGGTACCGAGAGCCGGTAGCCCCTGCCGTACACCGTCTCCACCACCCGCGGGAACAGCCCGTCCGCCTCCAGCTTCCGCCGCAGGTTCATCACATGCGCGTCCACGGTCCGTTCGAGGACCGACTGGTCGAAGCCGAAGACACGGTCGATGATCTGCCCCCGGGTGAAGACCCGGCCCGGTGACTTCGCCAGCAGGTGCAGGATCGCGAACTCCTTCCCCGTCAGCGGCACCGGCCGCCCGTCCGCCCGCACCTCGTACAGCTCGGGGTCGATCTCGATACCGCCGACCCGGATCACCGCGGGCGCCGGGACCTCCGCCGCCCCGCCCGCCCGGCGGAGCAGGGCGCGGACCCGGGCGGTCAGTTCGCGGGGGCTGTACGGCTTGGTCATGTAGTCGTCGGCGCCCAGGTCGAGACCGAGCAGCAGATCCTCCTCGGTGGTGCGCGCGGTGAGCAGGAGGATCGGTACGCGGGACTCCATCCGCAGCACCCGGCACACGTCGAGCCCGTCGACCAGCGGCATCATCACATCGAGGACGACGAGGTCGGGCCGGGTGGTACGGGCCCGGTCGATCGCGGCCCGACCGTCGGCGACGAGCTGGACGTCATGGCCCTCGCGTTCCAGATAGATCCGGATGAGCCGGGCCTGTTTGACGTCGTCCTCGGCGACCAGGATGCGCGGCGTCAAAGCCCCTCCCGTGTGGACTCCCGTGGCGGACTCCTGTGTCGGGCGACTCTACGGTCCGGATCGCGGCGGGGCGCCTCCCGCTTCACAGGGCCTTCAAGATTGGCCCGGCGACGTGGCCGTTGCGCCGGGATTGTCGGCGGGTGATAACCGGGTGATCGGCAATCGGGGGGTTACCCCCACTCCCGCCGGACCCGGCTGCCGGATGGGCTCAACTCCCTGAGCCCGTAAGGCTGTACGTATGACCGAAACCAAGCGCGACGGCCGCCGAAGCCGTTCCCGTACCGCCCTGTGGGTCTCCGGGGCGACGCTCGCGTCCCTGCTGACCGGCGGGGTCACCACCGCCGGCGCCACCTCGGGGCCGACCTCGGGACCGACCCCCGGGGCGGCGGCGAAGACCCCCGCCCTGAAGTGGACGAACTGCGCCAAACCCGGCGGCCCCCCGACCCAGGAGTGCGCGACCCTGACCGTCCCCGTCGATTACCGCGAACCGCACGGCAAGACCATGTCCCTCGCCGTCTCCCGGGTGCTGAGCGACGCGCCCGGCGAGCGGCGCGGCACGCTGATGGCCGTGCCGGGCGGGCCCGGTGGCTCGGGGGTGAAACGCCTGACCGACAAGGGACTCGCCTTGCAGGGCCAGTTGGGCGGGGCGTACGACCTGGTGGCTCTCGATCCGCGCGGGACCGGCGGCAGTTCGAGGGCGGACTGCGGGATCTCCCAGGACGATCTGTGGGAGACGCGGCTGCGGTCGTGGCCCGGTGTCGACGGCGACATAGCGGAGAACGTGGCCAGGTCGCGGCGGGTCGCCGAGGCGTGCGCCGCCAACGGCGGTGACGAGGTCCGCAGCCTCAGCTCGTTGAACCAGGCCCGCGACATGGACCGGTTCCGGCGGGCGCTGGGTGTGGAGAAGCTGTCGACCTGGTCGACCTCGTACGGGGCGTATGTGACCGCGATCTACGCCCAGGTCTTTCCGCACCGCACCGACCGGATCGTCCTCGACAGCATCGGCGACCCGGACCACCGGCGCGTCGCCCAGAGCTGGCTGGCCAATATGGGCCGGGCGGTGGAGGACCGGTTCCACGACTTCGCGGTCTGGGCGGCGGACCCGGCGCGGGAGACGGGGCTGCGGCTCGCACAGCGCCCCGAGGACGTCCGGCCGATGGTCGTCGCCCTGGCCGACCGGCTCGACCGGCAGCCGAAGAGGAAAACGGACACCGCCAATGTCGCGCTGGACGGCGCGGGGCTGCGGAACTCGATCATGGGCCTGCTCTACGGCGACACCGGTTTCCCCGTCCTCGCCAGGCTGATCAAGGAGGCGGGGGACCCGCAGGCCACGGTGAAGCTGCCGGACCAGCTGAAGCGTCCCCTCCCGCAGCAGGACGCGGCCACCTGGATCGGCGTGATCTGCAACGACGTCGCCTGGCCCGCGCCGGACGCGGCCGGCTCCCAGCGGGCCGTCACCGCCGACCGGGTACGCTACCCGCTCACCGGCGGGCTCCCGGTGAACATCACTCCCTGCTCCTTCTGGCAGAACGAGAAGCGGGAGAAGACGGTCCGGATCACCGACGACGGACCGTCCAACATCCTGATGATCCAGAACCGCCGCGACCCGTCGACCCCGCACTTCGGCGCCCTGAAGATGCGGGAGTCGCTGGGGGACCGGGCCCGGATGGTCACGGTCGAACGCGGCGGGCACGGGGTGTACATCGGCACCGGCAACGCGTGCGGCGACGCGACCGTCACCCGGTTCCTGAAGACGGGCGAGCGGCCCGCGCGCGATGTGAACTGCGCGGGCTGACCCCCGAGGACGGGTGTCCGGGGCCGGGTCCGGGGGGCGAGGTGGTACGCCCCCGGGCCCGGCGCCCCTACTGTCCGGCGGCGCCCTTCTTCACCACCTCCAGCAGGGTGGAGAAGCTGTCGGCGGCGTACCCCTGCGCCATACCCCGGCGGAAGAGGTCGACGACGGCCTGCGGGAGGGTCGTGTCGACCCCGGCGTCGGCCATGGTGTGCAGGACGTGCTCCGCGCTGGCGGTCCCCATCGCCAGCCGGTCGACGTCGCCTTCGTGGTTCCCGGCGTCGATCCGCTCCGCGTAGAAGCCGGTGAACATGTCGAGGGACCCGAAGGTGCCCCGCGCGTGGTCGAGGACGTCCGCCGCCTTGAGGCCGTGGGCGTCGGCGAGGGCGAGGGCCTGCAAGTAGCTGAGCATCGAGGTCCAGAACATGCTGATCCCGATCTGGTACATCAGCGCCGCGAGCCCGGGGTCCTCGCCCCGGTAGTCGGTACCGGTCAGGACCCCGAGGGTGTCCTCGTACCGCTCGAAGACTTCCCGGGGCCCGCTGTAGAAGGTGCTCGTGGTCCCGGGGCTGCCGACCCCGGACGGCGGGGTCTGTACCCCGCCGACGAGATACTCCGCGCCCTGCTCGGTGACCCAACGGGCGCCCTGGCGGGTCCGCTCCGGGGTATCCGAACTGAGATTGACGACCACCCGCCCGGCCAGCGCCCCGGCGACCGGCTTCAGCAGCGCGTCCATCGCGTCGTAGTCGGTCAGGCTCAGAATCACCAGCTCATTGGCGCCGACGGCCTCCTCGACACTCCCGGCGAGCACGGCCCCCCGCGCCACCAGCGGCTCGGCCCGCGCGACGGTCCTGTTCCAGACGGTCACCTCATGCCCCTTGTCGAGCAACGCCCCGACCATGGCGGCGCCCATGGGGCCGAGCCCGATGACGGTGACGGGGGTGGGGGTTCGGGGGGTGGTGGACGCGGACACGGCTGTCTCCCTCAGCTCTAGAACGAGCGCTCTATCTAGTGCGCTGGGTGCGACTGTAACAGCAAGTAGAGCGCTCGTTCTAGTGATGGCCGGGGCGGTGGTCGGGATGGTGGCGCGTGGGTGTGCGTGTCAGTGGCGCCGGTTACGGTGCCGTGCATGACCGAATGGATCGACGACGGCGTCATGGTGTGGCTGGGCGAGGTCCCCGGCGACGACGAGACCGTTCTGGTGTTCTTCAAGGGAGTCGGCGCCGCCGCGATGAGGGAAGGGCTGATCGCCCAGCACAGACCGCCGTTCGCCCACGGCGAGGAGAACCCGCCCGGTGAGTGGGGAGCGGTCGTGCACCACCTGCACCATCCGGCGCGCGGCGAGTTCGGCGACACCGACTACCGCCGGCTGTGCCCCCCGGGAGCCGAGCTGGTGGTGTTCGTCCCCAACCCGTGCCTGGCCAAGGGGCACGGTCCCCAGATGTACCACTACCGGGACGGGGAGGCCGTGTCCTGTGTCGACTACGAGGATCCCGAACAGGCCGGGGAGTACTGGCCCAATGAACTGGCGCCGTTCATCGCCGCCGCCGGGATCGACTACGAGAACGAGAACTACGACCGGCGACTGACCCGCCTGATCTGCGACCATCTGGGGCTCCCCGAACTGGAGCGGGGGGCCGTCGCTGTGGACCGCGACCTCATCGCCTCCTACTTCCAGGACACCCCTGCCGTCTGACCGGCGCGGACGCTGTGGTCGATGTACTGGGTAGGTCCAGCGGCGCCGGCGTCACCCCGGGCTCGGCCGCTGGTCGTGGTGGCCGGGCCGGGTGACGGGGGTGGGGGCGGACGGCGTCTTCGACGGCCGCGGTCGAGCAGTTGTTCTCCGAACTCCTGGCTGAACCGGAAGGGCCCATTCACCTGTATGGGTGATAAGTGCGACCAGCGGATTGTGCAGTTGTCGAGACCTCTGCTGTCATGCTGGACAAGGTCGAGGTCCGGTCACGGACTGGCCATACGGAAGTCAAGACGGTCGTCGTTTTCTCCACCGAATCCGCGGCGTGAGGGACGGTCGTCTACCGGAAAGCAGACCACTTTCCTTCTTCTGATCCGTGCCGCAGAACGGTAGCCATCCGCTGTGGCCGCACGGACATCAAGGCACGTCGGTGCGCGTGCCGCGGCTCAACGGGGAGCACCCGTACCTCCATCGTTCTCGGCGTCCGGCCGGGCCGTCCGTCGTGCCCGCCTGCCCGGCGCCGATGATCCTCCACACCTTTGTAGAGGAGAGCTATGTCCACTCCACTGTCCGCGATGCGGACATCGTACGGTGGCCGCTGGGCCGCCCTGATCGCGGTGACGCTGAGCATGCTGGTGCCCATGGGTGCCAGCGCGTCGGCCGCGGCCCCGGCCGCGCCGCCCGCCGCCGAGGCCGAGCCGAACTGCGTGACCTGGATGTCGCCCGTGACCAAGACGGTGACCGGCGGCACCCTCAAACTCTGCCGGCTCGACAACGCCAACCTCGATCTGTACCTGGGCTACACGAACACGGGACGAGGCCTGCGCAATCTGACGGCCGTGGTCTACGACTGCGAAGGCTCCTATCTGGGCGACCGCTCCGTGCGGCGGTGCGCCGACAGCCTGAAGGGCACCTACGTCTTCGACTGGCGACAGGTGCAGGGCGGGGAGACGGTCGAGGCCATCGTGCCCAAAGGCAGTGTGAAGTCGCATCTGTACTGGACCGACAACATCGACCAGGCCACCAACATGAAGTGGGAGGCGGCGGCATGGATTCCCAGCAACTGAACGGCACGCCCGGTAGCACGCCCAGTGCCCGGCGATCCGGTCCGCGACGCGCGATCGCGTTACTGGGAGCCGCCGTCCTTGCCGCGTCCCTGATGACCACCGCGTCGTCGACGGTCGCCATGGCCGACCCGGGGACCGTCCCGTGTGACGACAAGTGGCACTTCAGCCAGGTCGGCGGGCCGATCCAGGACCGGATCGTCGCCGAACGGTTCACCTTCGACAACCGCAAGAGCAGGAGCCCCAAGAAGTACACCGAGCGGATCAAGACCACCACGACCAACTCCTTCACCCACTCGGTGGAGGTCGGGATCGAGGTCACCACGGGATTCAACATCTTCGCGGCGAGCATGTCCGCGACTCTCAGGGCCAGTTACGGCTTCACCGCCACGCAGGAGAACTCCATCGAGAAGGAGACGGAGATCCCCTACGAGGTCGGCGCGAACGAGGGCTACATCGTCTATATCGGCTTCGAGACGATGAAGATCAAGGGTTACTACGAACGCATCATCGGCTGCGACACCGGCGGCCAGAGCTATCAGCGCGTCGGACCGGTCACCGTTTCGGTGCCCGGTGTCGGCAAGGCCGTCTGGTCCGAGGACCTTCCGCCTCTGGGGGCAGTGTGATGACGACTCTCCGTACCACGGTCCACCGTCCGGCGGCCGTGCTGACCGCGGCCGTGCTGGCCTTCGCCGCCCTGCTGACGGTCCCGGCCGCCCCGGCGTCCGCCGCCGCGAACAACCCGTTCGGGGTGCGGATCCTCAACGAGGCGGGCGAGAACGGGCCCGCCTGCCCCACCGGCTGGTTCTGCGTGTTCCACGCCAAGAACTACAAGTGGTGGTCGTACGCGGTGCTCCCGGGCACCGACGTCGCCGACATCAAGAACCTCAAGTTCAGCGGCGGCTCCTCCATCGACGGGGCGTGGGCCGTTGTCAACAACACCAGTCAGAAGTACTGCGTCCACAAGTCCGCGAACTACGGCTCCAGCGAGAGCTGGTACCAAGTGAGCGCGGAGGGCCGCTATGACAACACCGGCTTCGGCGTCCGCTCCTTCCGCCCGTGCTGAGCCGTCGGCACCCCTTCAGGGAAGGCACCTCATGATCCCGACTCTCCGTCGCCGCGCGGGCACCGCCCTCGCCGCGCTCGCCCTGGTCACCGCCGGGGCGGCCCTGACGCCGGCGGCGATGGCCGCCGTCGCGACCACGACCACCACGACCACCACGACGAACACGACCGAGGCCGCCGCCGGCGTGACGTATCTCCGGGCCCTGTCCGGTGACAGCCAGACCGTCAACGCGGGCCAGCAGGTCGGCCAGGCCCTGATCGTGAAGGCGCTGGACGCCGCATTCCAGCCGGTGCCCGGCGCCACCATCACCTTCTCCACCCCGGGCGAACTCACCTTCGCCGGCGCCGCCACCACCGCGACCGCGGTGACCGGCGCCGACGGAACCGCCCAGGCGCCGGCCCTGACCGCGGGCGCGGTCAAGGGACCGTTTCTGATCACCGCTGACGCCAACGACAAGGAGGCGCATACCGCGTTCGAGATCACCATTCTCTGATCTGAACCGCCGCCGTGCCGACCGGTCCGCTGCCCCGGGCCGGTCGGCACCCTCGGACCGTACGGACCGGCACGCTCCGGTCACGACTCGCCCGCATTCCCCGATGTGAGCGCCCCGAGGCGGCACGAGTCGGCCGGTTTCTGCGAGGCTGCCGCGCCCGCCGGACCGACAGCCGCCCCCGTGGGGAGCCCCGCCCGTGCGGGGCAGGTGTCCCGGGTCGCCCTGCCGCGACGACCCGGGACACACCCCTGTGCGGAGACCCACGATGTGATCTCGTTCGGCACCGCCTCGACGGCCGGTGGCCATCGCGGCAGCCCGGGGTGAGGGTGTGGTTACTGGTCGTGGAGGGTGGTGGTCCAGCGTAGGACGGTGGAGCCGCCGGTGACTTTGACGGCGACTTCGACGATGCGTCCGTCGGTGAGGTGGACGGTGCGGACGACCTGGGTGACGACGACGTCGCCGGCGGTCAGTCCGAGTGCTTTCTTCTCGGTGGTGGTGGGGTGTCTGGAGGTGACCTCTTCGAGGACGTGGTCCTGTTCGACTCCGAGTCGTTCGGCGGCGAGTTCGCGTGAGCCTCCGGTGGAGACCGGTTCGGCGAGTTCGGGTGCGGCGGCGATGACGTAGGCGGGGTAGTAGGAGCTGCTGATGTGGACGGGTGCGCCGTCGCGGCTGACGATGCGGCGGCGGACGTGGACCGGGGTTCCCGGGGTGACGTCGAGGCGTGGTGCGACCAGTTCGTCCGCGCCGATGGTGCCGGTCTCCAGGACGCGGGAGGTTTCCCCGCCGCCGAGGGCGGCGCCGGTGTGCCGGTGGAGGCGGACCCGGGCCGGGATGTTGTTGCTGATCGGTCCGGCGACGACGGTTCCGATGCCGGGTTTGGGAAGGGTGAGCCCTTCCATCTTGAGGAGGCGGTAGGCGCGGTTCGCCGTCGTGTTGGCGACGTTGAACTGTTCGCACACTTCCCGTAGGGACGGCATCGCGTCGCCCGGTGCGAGGGCTCCGTCCTGGATCTGCCGACGGTAGTGATCCGCGATGGCCACGTATCCCACCTGGGCCATTCCTCTCTCCTATCTGCTGGCTGTGCCTGGAGGAGAGTCTGCCCAGTAGTCGGTGAGCATCTCGCCCGGCCAGGCGGGTTGGTGTACCGGGCCTCGGGGGCCCATTTCGCGGAAGTAGGGGGCGAGGTCGTAGACGGGGGATCCGTCGACGGCGTCGAGGTCCGTGACGTGGAGGTCGAGTCCGTCGACGGAGAGGAGTCGGGGGAAGGACTGGGCGAGCTGGTTGGGCCGCCGGTGGTTGCGGTGGACGAAGGTGCCGGTGGCCGGCCAGCGGGGGTCGTTCCTCGGGCTGCGGGCATGGAGGGCGACATCGTCCGGGGACGCCAGATGGAAGTGCCAGACCACGACGAGGTGGGAGAACTCCGCCAGCCCCTGGACGACCTCGGCGGGGAACGCGGGGTCGAGGCGGATGACCGCGTCGCCGGTCCAGCGGTCGTCGGTGGGTTCCGTACGCCCGCCGACGACGATACCGACCGGGCTGATCTTCAGTTCCTGTGCCATCTCGCGCTCTCCTCGCACCGGGGCCCCGACAACCGATTCAAGCCCTGGGCGTCGAGGGTGTGGTCCTGGGTGTCGTAGTAGGTGTCCCGGTACGTCTCCGTCCGCCCTTCGGCTCGCTCGTCCAGTCGTGCCTGAATGTCGTGGGGCGCGGGTACCCGTGCTTTCAGCTCTGCCTCGATCATTGGTCTGCCTCTTTGTGTTCTGCTGCGGTGAGGGCGGTGTCCCAGGGGTAGGGGTGGCGTTGGCCGGGTGGGTTGGGGGTGAATCCGTCTTTGCCGTACAGGACGGTGACGCCCATGTCCCGCAGGGCGGTGACGCTTCGGTCGATCTGTTGGTGGGCGGCGTAGGCGGCGTTGACGCAGGGCATGGCGACGATGGGGATGCTTTTGCCGATGCCTTCGGCGGCGACGCCGACGACAAAGTTCGAGGTGAGGCAGAGTGCCCAGGAGGCGAGGGAGTTGGCCGTGACGGGGGCGAAGAGGATGACGTCGGCGCGGGGCCAGGCGTCGGGTTCGCCGGGGCGTTTGTAGCGCGACCGTACGGGGTGGCCGGTCAGCTCTTCCAGGGCGGGCAGGTCGTCGTGGAGCCAGTCGGCTGCGGTCGGGGTCAGCCCGAGACATACGTCCCAGCCGCGTTCCCGGGCGGAGGCGATCACCTCGGGGTACTGGAAGACCGGCGGGGCGGCCGACCCGAACAGGTACAGCGTCTTCATAGGGGTAATCCGAGCACACTCCCGTCTCTTCTACGCTGGTTGTCATGGTGCGAGCCGTGGTGTTCGACGTGGGTGAGACGTTGGTGTGCGACGACCGTTACTGGGCGGGGTGGGCGGACTGGCTGGACGTGCCGCGTCACACGTTGTCGGCGCTGGTCGGGGCGGTGGTGGTGCAGGGGCGGGACAACGCCGACGCGCTGCGTCTCGTCCGCTCCGGTCTCGATGTGTCCGTCGAGTACGCGGCCCGGGAGGCGGCCGGCCGTGGTGAGGTGCTCGGGGAGGGCGATCTGTACGCCGATGTACGCCCGGCTCTGGCGGAGCTGCGCGAACGCGGTCTGCGGGTGATCGTCGCCGGTAATCAGACGGCGCGGGCCGGTGAGCTGCTGCGCGCGCTGGATCTGCCTGCCGACGCGGTGGCCGTGTCGGGCGAGTGGGGGGTGGCCAAGCCGTCGAAGGAGTTCTTCGAGCGGGTGCTGCTGCTGGCGGGGACGCCTCCTGAAGAGACGTTGTACGTGGGCGATCATCCGGTCAACGACATCGGCCCGGCTGCCGCGTGCGGCCTGCGCACCGCGCATCTGCGGCGCGGCCCGTGGGGTTTCTACTGGGCCGATGCCCCGGAGGTCCGGGCCGCCGCCGACTGGTCGGTCGACAGCCTGCACGATCTCGTCCGGGTCGTGGCCGGGGAGAAGTGACCCACGCGCCGGAGTGTGAAAGGGGCCTGTTTTCCTGCGGGTGGGCGACGGCGCGAGTACGTTCGACGGGCTGTGCGTCGAACGGAGACCGACATGTCCGCAGCCAATGCCCGTGAAACGGGCCTGCGTATCGCCTACCAGCGCAGCGTCCACCGCCCGAAGCTGACACAGCAGCAGCTCGCGGACGCGGCACGGATTCACGTCGGCACCCTCCGCAAGATCGAACGCGGGGCCAGGAATGCCGGGGACGGTGTGCTGGTCGCCATCGCGGACGCGCTCGGCATCGACATGGCGATACTGCTGGGCACGCACGACAGGACGACGGACCGGGTACGCGGGGCGCTTCCGGTGCTGTCGGCCGTCATCGCGGCGTACGACCTGCCCGACGACGGCCCGGTTCGCCCCCTGGCCGAGCTGCGGGCGGCGGTCGCCGACGCGGCGAAGAAGCGTCTCAACGCCCAGTACGCGGCGATCAGCAAGGACATCCACGTCCTGCTCGCGGAGCTGCTGAGGGCCTTCGCCCAGGCGGACGGCGGGGACCGCCCGAACATCGCCCGCCTGCTGGTGTCGGCCTGTCGGACGGCGGACGCCATGGCGTTCAAGTTCCGTGCCCATGACCTGTCGGCGCGACTCATCGAGCTGATGCGCTGGGCGGCCCCGCATACGGAGGATCCGCTGACCGGCGCCACCATCGCCTATGTGCGGACCGAGACCTTCTTCGCCGCACGGGCTCACGACGCGGGTCTGCGGGCCCTGGAACACGCCATCGACCACATTCCCGCACCACGGAGCCCGGAGGAGTTCGCCGCACTCGGCGCACTGCACATGCGTGCCTCGGTCATCGCCGGGCGTGCCCGTGTCGAGGACGCCGCCTTCCGGCATCTCGCCGAGGCACGCGGCCTGGCCGAGGCCGTACCCGAAGGCACGTACGACGGGACCGCCTTCGGCCCCGACTCCGTCCGCATCCACGAAGTCTCCGTCGCGGTCAGCCTGGGCGGCGACCACACCGCCACGGCACTGGACGTGGCACGCCGGTGGAAACCCGACGAGGAACTCCCGAAGGAACGCCGCTCCGGCTTCTACATCGAACTCGCGCGCGCCCAGCTCTGGTCGGCCCGTTCGGACGACGCCTACGAATCCCTGAAGTCCGCCCGGCGTATCGCTCCCCTCCACACCCGCGAACACCCCTGGGTCCGCTCGGACATCGCCACCATCAGGCGACTGAAGCGGTCCGGAACCGAAGACCTGAGCAGCTTCGCCGAATGGTGCCACGCCGGCGACAGCTGACCCGGTGACCCAAGGCGGGTCAGTTACGGGCTTCCCGCAGCTCCACCATCATCCTCGTCCGCGCCAATACCGCAGATGGGGATATGCCATGGCGCAGCAACCGCCGACCGAACCCCGGGTGCCGCCGACCCCCCGCGAACCCGAGCGCCCGCAGATGCCGGAGTACTGCCTGTACTGCGAGCGACTGGTGGAGCGGTCGGAGGAGACCCTGTTGATGCTCGGGTTCTCGGCGTCCGGGGCGCGTCCGTCTTTGTACGCGCATCCGGAGTGTCCGCAGCCGCGCAGGGTCCGGCGCTGAAGGCTCCCGTGTGCGGTGGCCCCCACGCCCCGTGCGCGGGTGACCGGTCCCGGCCCCGTAAACCACCCCCGGCGCGGGGCCGGGACCACCCACACCTGAAACCAAGACGCCCCGAGGAACCGTTCGCAGCGGATCCGTCGGGGCTCGACCAACC
>NZ_JBHYZV010000126.1:0-15674 GCF_042753905.1 Streptomyces sp. NPDC059248
GCCCGGGCGGGGGGGGGCGGTACGGGGGGGGGGGGGTGTGTGTGGGGGGGGGCGTTCGGGGCCCCCCCGGGCCCGGGGGCCCCCCCCCCCCCCGCCGAAGTGTCGCGAAGGCGCCTCAGGGGATCGCCGGCACCGGCGGGACGGTGACCGCGGGAACGGACGCCGCCGCCGGGGCGGTGGCGCTCGGGACGGAGGTGACGGGGACGGTGACGCTCGGAAGGGAGATGCCCGGAACCGTGGCGCCGGGCACCGTGACGGCGGGGATCGTGACACTCGGAACCGTGGCAGTCGGAACCGTGGCAGTCGGAACCGTGACGGCCGGTGCCTGCGGCACGGTGACGGTCGGCACGGTGACCGATGGCACGGTGACCGATGGCGCCGTTGGTACGGCCGGGCCGGTGATCCCGGACAAGGCTGCGGTGAGGGCGGCGACGAGGTCCGCCACCGCCTTGTCCACCGCCCCGGTGGTTCCGGCCGTTCCGCCCGTCGCCGATGCCGCCAGGTCGGCCACGGTCTTCTGGAGCGCCGCCACCGCGTCGTCGACCGACGTGGCCGCGTCCGCCTCGGCCGCCGGGGCGGACGCCGTGGACCGGGGCGGAGGATCGGCGGCTTGCGCGGCGCCGGCCGCCGTCAGGACGAGGGCGGCGCACAGCGCGGGGGGTACGAGTGCGCGCGTCACGGGTGCGAGACGCATACGGGTTCCTTCCGGAGATGGGACGGGCTCTGGTACTCACCGTGTGAAGGCCCGTCACCCGGCGCAATCGGTGGGCGCTCCGCCGTACGGGCGACCGGCGCTCCGGCCCCGCCGCCTGACCTGGGGACTCGCCGTGGGGCCCGCCGTCGACCCGAGTGCGGCGTCCGGGTGAATCCCGGGAAGTCCGGTACGCGGGAAACCGGGAGAGCGCCGGGGGAGGGCGTCGTACCCGACCGGTATCCATAAGGAACATATAAGGGCAAAATGGAAGTGCGCGGCATCGATGTCGCGCCGTCCGGTCCGACGCGCAGGACACACCGCCGAAGGAGGCGAGTCGTATGGCCGACGTCTCACACAGGGGAGATCTGGCGGATCATCCCGACGTCACGGAAATGCGGGACCGCTATGCCCGTGTGCTGGGAGGGCGTGATGTGGCGCTCGTGGACGGCCCGGTGTTCCTGGTCGGCCTGGCGTGCGCGGTATCCCCGTGGATCGTCCACTTCTCGGGCAGCCAGCCCGCCCTCGCGACGCACAACCTCATCATGGGCGTCGCGATCGTGGTGCTCGCCCTGGGATTCACCGTCATGCCCCAGCGGATGTACGGCCTGAGCTGGGCCATGTGCGTCATGGGCGCGTGGATGGTCATCGCGCCGTGGATCGTGGGCAGCAACCCCGACAAGGGGGTCATCTGGACCAATGCCGTACTCGGCGGTCTGACCTTCCTGCTCGGGCTGGCCTGTACGGCCGCGTCCATGAGAAGCGGCCGAGGCAGGCACACCTGATCCGGTGATCCGGCGGGGCCGCGCCCGGCGGCGCGGGAGTCCGGCAGTGCGCGGACCCGGGGCGGGCGGTGGGGCCCGACGGCCGCCTGTCCGCTCCGGGACCGACCGTCCCGGAGAAGACCGCGCGGCCGTCAGGAGTCCCGGAACGAGTCCCGGAGCGTCCGCCCCCGCGCCGACCTGCCCCGTGCGGAGTCGAGCAGGGCCCGGATCCGCTCCCCGGCCTGGTCGGGGTCCCTGACCGGGGAGGGGAAGGCCAGCCGGGCGTCCTCGTGGCCCATGGCGTACTCCAGCCGGAGCGTGATCCCGTAGCGGTCCATGGCCAGCGGCAGCGCCCGTCGTACGGCGGTCGGCTGTCGCGGTTTCACCAGGCGCGTCAGCAACTCGACGAGATCGCCGTGATCGTCGGTCATATGGGTGAGCATCCCCGCCTCGCAGGTCGCCAGCGGATCGCTCTCGGCCTCCATCAGCTCACCGAGCCCCACCGCTGTCCGTTCGCCCGCCCGGTCGAGCACGGCCCGGCCGAACTCCATGCAGCGGCTTCCGTCCGACCCGCGGTGCTCCCCGGCGGGCAGCAGCCACCCGGCCAGCAGCACCCGGGCCCTGACCCGGTCCCGTACCGGCGTCGGCGCGACATCGGTGAACTCCAGCGTCGCCGGTACGGAGCCGGGGCTCGCCGAACCGTCGATGCCGTTGACGCCGTTGACGCCGTCGGGGTCGGCCTGCCCCGGCGCCGGATGGAGATGGACGTGTTCCGTACCGCCGGTGCCGCCCAGCCGGGACACCTCGGTACGCCCCTCGTCCGTCACCACGGTCATCGAGTCGGCGGCCGTCAGGATCGTTCTGATCCGCTCCGCGCTCGTGGGCTCGGCGAGAGGGGCGTTGAACCAGCGCATGCGGACACTCCACACAGTCCGGGAACTTAGGTTTGCCTAACCTAAGCCCGAAGGGGGTGTGTCGCCAAGCCCGCGGGTGTCCCGCCGTCCCGCCGAACGCGGTGTTCCGGCCCGGCGCCTGGGGGATCCGGGGCGGGTGCCGGACGTATCCGGGGCCGGTGTCAGACGGCGAGCGGGCGGATGGTGACCGGCATCCCGGGCGCCTGATGACCCCCGCTGGCCAGCATCCGGACCTCGCCCTGCGCGCTGATCTCGGCCCGGACGATGCCGGTGTCGTCCTCGTACACCGGGTGGCCGCCCGCGCCGACGCGCTCCGTCCGGCGCACCACGACGACGTCGTCCTCGGCCGCGGACGCGCGGAAGACGAGTTCGTAGACCTCTGCTTGTTCCGTGGGTTCCATCAGCCCTCCTGGGCACGGGCGCCTGACTCCATGGTCGCGCGATGAGGGCTTCTGCGCACCCAGCACTCAGGGCCCGTGCACTCATGGCCGTACGTCCATGGCCCGTGCACCTATGGCCGTACATCTATGGCCCGCGCACCCGCTGCCCGGCGCGCGCCGGGCTCGTACCCCTGCGGGCGCCCCGATACGCGTCACCGAGCGGACCCGCCCGTCACCAGCTCTCGGTGCCGTCCCCGCGCAGGGCCGCCCGGGCCGGGCCGTCTCGTCCGGTCCGCAGCCGCAGGGCCAACTGGGGGAAGGCCAGCACGGACAGCATCGCCGCCCCCACCAGCGCCGCCGACTCGCCGGACGTCACCGTCCCCTGGTCGAGCCCGATGGTGGTGATGGCGACGACCAGCGGCAGACAGGTGGCGCAGTACAGGGTCAGCGCCCGGCGGTCGGCGCGGCCGAGATCGCGGGGCGCCAGCAGGGCCACCGGAAGCCCCCGTACAACCAGGAACAACACCAGGAACAGCGGTAGCAGCGCCAGGGCGCGGCCCCCCGACAGCAGGGACGCCAGATCGAACTCGATCCCGGTGACCACGAAGAACAGCGGCACCAGGAAGCCGAAGCCGAGCG
The DNA here is from genome assembly GCF_042753905.1 of Streptomyces sp. NPDC059248. NCBI lineage: Bacteria > Bacillati > Actinomycetota > Actinomycetes > Kitasatosporales > Streptomycetaceae > Streptomyces > Streptomyces sp. NPDC059248. Next base: position 3,389 of record NZ_JBHYZV010000126.1, read on the forward strand.
CCTCGATCCGGCTCAGTACCGCCGGGCCGCTCGAAGGCGCCGCCCGGTCGAGGACGATCCGGGTCAGGACCCCCGCGGCGAAGGCCCCGAGCAGGGTGTCAAGACCGAACACCGCCGACAGCGCCAGCATGGACACCAGCAGCAGCATCACGAACCGGACGGCGAACTGGCCGCTGCTGTGCAGGGTCTCGGCGATCACCCGGGAGAACCAGGGCGGTCGCGGGCGCAGCGCCCAGAGCACCGCGAGCGCCGTGACCACCGCGAAGCCCGCCAGCAGCGCCACCGACTCGGCCGGTCTGCGGCCGCTCAGCAGGACGGCCATGGCGATGATGGGACCGAACTCGCCGACCGCCCCGAACGCCAGCATCACCGTGCCGAATCGGCCCTTCAGATCGCCGGTGTCCCGCAGCACCGGCAGCACCGTCCCCAGGGCGGTACTCGTGAGGGCCGTCCCGATGACGACGGCCCGGGCCGTCTCACCCTCCGTCAGGGCGAGGGCGACACCCAGGCCGAGGGCGAGCGCCACCAGCCAGGCCCACAGCGCCCGCCGGAGCGTGTCACCGCGGACGGCGCCCCAGTCGATCTCGTATCCGGCGAGGAAGATGAGCATGGCGAGGCCGAGCTGGGAGAGGGTGTCGACGACGGCGTCAGGACGGGCCCAGCCGAGGACGTCGGGCCCGATGACGATGCCCAGCAGGATCTCGAAGACGACCAGCGGGACCCGGATCCAGTGGCCCGCCGCATGGGCCAGCAGGGGTGCGAGCACGGCGGCGGCCATGATCAGGATCAGTGTCTCCGGATGCATGAGCCGTGTGTACCAAAGATCCGGATATGCCGGAGACGGGCGCGCGGGTACTCCCGGCCGCGCGCTCCCGGGGTCACACCGCCCGGGGTCACACCGGCGGGCCCTCCAGCCGCCGCAGCCGCTCCGCGTCGTCCGTCCTGGGACAGGTCGCGCACGCCGCGTCGGGCCGGATCGCGTAGTAGAGGCAGCATCCCCGCCGGTTCCGGGTCGGATAGGTCCGCCCGTCCCGGCCCGTCAGCCGCCGGAAGTCGGCGCCGCCCATGAACGGCCCCACGGGCCCGGGCAGCAGCAGCCCCGCCGCGTGGACGGCGCGTTCCTCCTCGCCGAGCATCCGGCCCGTATGCCAGACGGCGGAGACGAGATCGTCGCCGACCATGCCCCACAGGGCCCGCGGGCCGCGGCGCAGCCGGGGACCGAGTGCGGCGAGAAGCGGCCGTACATGATCGGCCACGGACTCCCGCAGCCGGTGCCGCAGCGCGTTCTCGTCCCGGGCCACCGTCACCCCCGGCAGCCCCGCCGCCGGATCGTCGGGCAGGCAGACGAACGGACCGGGTACGACGGCGGGACCCGCGGCCGTCCGGCTGAACCGGACGTCCTCGGGGCGCGGCAGCGGCACCCGGCGCTCCAGGTACCAGGGCCCGGCGATCAGCAGACACGCCGCCCACAGACAGGCGTGCAGTGCGCGGGACGCCACCACGTCCGGCCGCGCCGGACGGCCGTGGGTCTCCTCGATCGCGGCGGCCTCGGCCGCCAGGAAGCCCTCCAGTAGTTCGGAGTGGTAGGCCAGTTCGGCCCCGGAGGTCCAGCCCTGGCGGGCGGGGGAGCGGGGCAGGGCCACCTCGATCCGGGGTGTCGCGCCGCATACCGCGGCGAGCCTGCGGTAGGTGGAGTCCAGCAGGGTGGAGCAGCTGAGGGCAGCTCCGGCAGGTGCGGGCGCCGGGGCCAGGGGCACGAGTACTACTCCTCACGGGACGGAACGCGTTCGCGGCACCCGGCCCGAAGGCCCCGCGCGGGCGGTGCCGGCCGGCGGCGGGCAGCACGGCGGAAAGGTGCCGGGACGCGACGGCGGTCGGCGGGAATCACGAAACGGACGTGCGGCGAAACGGTGGTGCGACAGCCGCGGAGGCGGCGAAGCGGAGAAGGTAAGGCTCACCTTAACCACATCGTCCTACGGTGTGCGAACTGAGCCGGTGACACGCGCAATTGGCGCGGTTAGGGGTGCCTAACCTAAGCTCCGGCGCATGATCCAGAGCGACCGGACCGCCTCCTGTCGGCACGATCCGCGGGACAGGCGTCCGATCGCAGCCACGGCCCCTCACGGGCCCGGCGAACCCGCCGTCAGGACCGCCGTCGCACCCGCCGAACGGGGCGCGGCCGTACCGCACACGGCCCGCGGCCGGCCCGCCGCGTCCACCGTCTCCTCCGGGGCCTCCGTCCCGGCCGCCCCCCGTCCCCTGCCCAGCACCTGGGCGCGCGGAAGTATCTCACCCATGCAGACCACGCAGACCCGGCAGTTCCCCCCGGACGGCCCGGCCCCCGGGACCGAGCCCCGCGACCACCACGCGCCGCCGACCGGACGGCAGCTCTACCTCCTCGCCCTCAACCCCACCGACTCGGTCTCCGAGGGCTTCCTCCCCGCCGCCCGCGGCCTCGGCCTCGACGTCACGGTCCTGACCGACCAGCCCGGGGCCCACCGCGACCGGCACCCCGGGCTCGACGTGGTGGAGTGCGACGTACGCGACCACCACGCCGTCATCAGCGCCGTCGCCGCCCGCCGCGCCCCCGACGCGGTCTTCAGCAACAGCGACCACCTCCAGGCAGCCACGGCCCTCGTCGCCGACTGGTTCGGACTGCCCGCCAAGGACTGGCGGGCCGCCCTGCGCGCCAAGGACAAGGCCCAGATGCGCCGCGCCCTCGCCGGCACCGGACACGCCATACGGAGTGTGGAACTGGCGGCAGGTCAGGATCCGGCCCGGCTCACCGCCGTCCCCTACCCCTGCGTCCTGAAGCCGCGCGAGGGTGTGGCCAGTGAAGACGTCGTCCATATCGCCGACGAGACCGAGTTCCTGCGCCGCTGGGCCGAGATCAGGACCCGGCGCCCCGGCGCGGCGCTCGTCGCCGAGGAGTACCTCCCCGGCGAACTGGGCACTCTCGAAACCCTCGGCGACGGCAGCCGCCTCCACGTCCTCGGCGGCTTCCGCACCGAGCTGTCCCCGCTGCCGTACTTCATCGAGGAGCGGCTGACCTACGTGCCCGCCCACCCGGCCCCCGTCGTCGACCAGGTACTCGACGCCCTCGCCGCCCTCGGTGTCGGCTTCGGCATCTGCCACACCGAGTTCGTCGTCCACGACGGCCGGGCCCGGATCGTGGAGGTCAACTACCGGGCCATCGGCGACCAGTGCGATCTGCTCCTCGAACGCCTCATCGGGATCCCCCTCTTCGAGCAGGTCCTCCGGGTCCACCTCGGCGAGGAACTCCCCGCCGACCTCGGTCTGCGCACCGACCGCGCCGCCCGGCTCGACTATCCGCTGGCCGACCGGGCCGGCACCCTCACCACGGCCCCCGGACCGGCCGACCTCACCGTCGGCGACGTCACCCTGACCTACCGTCCGACCCGGCCCGTCGGCGAGACGCACCCCCTGTACGGCACCAACCGCGACTTCCTCGGCATCGTCCGCGCCTTCGGACCCGACCAGCCGTCCGTCGACCTGGCCGTGGAGGACTTCCTCGCCCGGCAGAGCTGGGAGATCACCCCGTGACGGACGCCCCCACCCTCCTCGGCGTCCTCAGCGCCCTGCTGCGGGAGGACGCCGTCGGCCTCCGGAGCCGTACCACCCGTATCGACCTGCCCGACGGCGCCTGGCTGCGGCTGCCCGCCCACGACGACGCGCTGCTGCTGCCCGTACGCACCACCGCGCCCGCGTTCCAGTACGGCACCGAGGCCAGGCTCCCGCTGATCCGGCGCGAGTCCGACGGCACCGAGTTCACCGGGCCTGCCGCCGTCCTCGGCGCGCTCGCCGCCGTCGCCGACCCCCGCGACCGGCCCGGCTTCGCCGCCCTGGAGGCCGAGTGCCGGCAGGCCGACGCCACCGTACGGCTCCACCGCGCCACCGACGACGACATCCGGCACGGCCTCGGCGAACGCTACGGGCCCGACCCCGCCCACTGGACAGGACCGGCAGCCGGGCTCGCCTTCGACACCCTCGCCGCCCGGATCGACCACCCCGTCCACCCCACCGGACGCGGCCGCTCCGGATTCACCGAGACCGAGCTGAGGCGCTACGCCCCCGAGTTCCACCCCCGGTTCCCGCTCCGCTGGCTCGCCGTACCCGAGGACGCCCTCACCGCCACCGGCCGGTTCGACGACATCTGCCCTCCGCCCTCCGCCCTCGGCCTGCCCGGCCGGCTCGACGCCACCCACCGCACCCTGCCCGTCCACCCGCTCACCGCGGGCGCCCCCCTGCGCCGCGCCCTCGAAGCCACCGGGCTCACCGGCCGCGCCCACCTCGCCGACCGGCCCCACCACGACGTCGTCCCCACCCTGTCGACCCGTACCGTCGCCCTCGTCGGCGACCCGGCGGTCCATCTGAAGATGCCCCTGGCCACCGCCACCCTCGGCGCCCTCAACCGGCGCACCATCAAACCCGGCACCCTCGCCGACGGCGCCGCCGTCCAGCGGCTGATCGCCGCCGTCGTCGCCCGCGAACCCCGCTTCCACGACACCGTCCTGCACGCCGACGAGACCACCTGGGCCCACGCCGGACACGAACTCCTCGCCGTCCTCGTCCGCCGCCAGCCCCCCGGACTCGACACCGCTACCGCCGTCCCCCTCGCCGCCCTCCTCGCCCCCGCGCCCGGCGGCGGACTCGTCGTCGACCGGCTCGCCGACCGCTTCCACGGCGGCGACCCCCTCGCCCTCCTCGACGCCGTCCTCACCCTCCTCTTCGACTGGCAGACGACCCTGCTGGGCTACGGCATCGCCCTCGAATCCCACCAGCAGAACATCACCCTGCTCTACGCCGGCGACCCCGGCCCCCACGGCACCCCCGGCCCCCGCCTGCTGCTCAAGGACAACGACGGCCCCCGCATACACCCCGGCCGGCTGCGCGCCGCACTCGGCGACGAGGCCGGGGCGTCCGACGCGTACGCGACGCCCCGCTTCGACGACCCGCGCATCGTCACCCACGACGACCACGCCCTGCTCGACCTGTTCACCACCATCACCGTCCATCTCTGCGCGGGCTCCTACGCCTTCGGGCTCGCCCGCCGCGGCCATCCGCCGCTCGACCGGCTGCTCGGCCTCATACGGGACCGGCTCACCGAGGCCGCGCAACGCCTCGGCACGGGCCCCGGCGAGATGGGGGCGCTGCTGCGCGCCCGGGTGCTGGACGCGGCCCGACTGCCCGTCAAGGCCATGGTCACGGCGGGCACCCTGCTGGCCAAGGAGAGATCAGGCGCATTGGACATCAACAAGCACTACACCACAGGACCCAACTATCTGCTGCGGGGGAGTGACCCTCGATGACCAGCACCACATCCGACCGCCCCACCCCCTTCGCCGGGCCCCCGCCCGGACTGCCCACCCCCGAGGAGGCCGTCACCCACACCCTCCTCAACTGCCTGCTCCGGGAGGTCTCGGGACCCGAACGCCAGACCGCCGTCAGCGGCGGACGACTGCTGCTGCGGCTGCCGCGCGCCGGAGTCCTCCTCCGGGTCGCCCTGCGCCGCACCTCCTTGCTCGGCGCCCACCGCTTCACCGGACCCGTCACCGAGGAACGCGACGGCGGCTGGTCGGCCGTGGGCTGGCGGCGCCTCGCCGAATACACCCACACCGAACTGTCGCTGCGCACCGGCATGCCCAACGACGAGTTCCTCGGCCAGATCACCGCCAGCCACCGGGGCGTCTCCTCCGCCCTGCGCGCCCTGCCCCACCCCGGCCCCACCGGCGCCGACCGCAGGCTCGCCGCCTATCTGGCCTCCGAACAGTCCCTCGCCCTGGGCCACCGCTTCCACCCCACGCCCAAGGCCCACAACGGCGACCCCGCCGCCTGGTCCAGCTACGCCCCCGAGGCCGGGGTCTCCTTCCCGCTCCGCCTGCTCGCCGTCCGCGACCACCTCGTCGCCGAGGAACACGCCGACCCGGAGCCCGGCCCCGCCGTCCGCGCGCTCGACGGGCTCGCCCCCGTACCGCCCGGTTACCGGCTGCTGCCCGCCCACCCCTGGCAGTACGGCGAGCTGCGCCCCGCCCTCGCCCCCTTGCTCGCCACCGGCGACGTCCTCGACCTCGGCACCGGACGCCGACGCTTCACCCCCACCGCGTCCGTGCGCACCCTCTACGACGGCGAGACCTTCCTCAAGTTCAGCCTGAACGTCCGCATCACCAACTGCCTGCGCAAGAACGCGGCCTACGAACTCTCCGGCGCCGTCGCCCTCACCCGGCTGCTCGGCCCCGCCCTCACCGACCTCGCCGACCGCTTCCCCGGCACCGCCGTCCTGCGCGAACCCGCCTACCGCAGCCTCGCCGTCCCCGGCCCCGGCGGCCGCCCCGACACCACCCTCCTCGAAGGCTTCGGCGTCATCGTCCGCGAAGGACTCGCAGGACGGCTCCGCCCCGGCGTCACCCCGCTGCTCGCCGCCTCCGTCGCCGACGAATACCCCACCGGGCCCGGCCATGTCTCCGCCCTCGGCCCCGCCGGGCACCCGGCCGCGGCCCTCACCTGGTGGCGCTCCTACCTCGCGCTGCTGATCCCGCCCGTCCTGGCCGCCTACTTCGACCACGGACTCGTCCTCGAACCCCACCTCCAGAACGTCGTCGTCGGCGTCGGCGACGACGGCCGGCCCGCGCAGATCCTCTTCCGCGACCTGGAAGGCACCAAGCTCCTGCCCGGCCACCACGCCGAAGCGCTGGCCGCCCTGCCGCCCGAGGTGGCAGGACCCATGACCTACGACGCCCGGCGCGGCTGGGACCGGGTCGTGTACTGCCTGCTCGTCAACCACGTCGCCGAACTCCTCGCCGCCCTCGCCGATCTGCATCCGCAGACCGAGGCCGCGCTGTGGTCGGAGGTCCGCCGCACCATCCGCCGGTACGCCGACGAACACGGCTGCCCGCCGGAGCTGAGCGCCCTCCTCGCGGGCGTACCCCTGCCCGCCAAGGCCAACCTCCTCACCCGCTGGGAACGCTCGGCCGACCGCCACGCCGGATACGTCCGGCTGCCGTCGCCGCTCGCCGAGGACGTGCTGTACCAGGCCCACCACACCGACGCCGAACGGAGCCCGCGATGACCCGCGCCACCCCGCCCCCCGTCCCCGCGCCCCCGCCCCCCGTCTCCGCGCCTCCGGACCCCGCCCGCCCGCCGGCGTCCGCCGCCGTCGACGCCCTCGTCCGCGACCTGCCCGCCGACGGCCTGCCCGCGTACGTCTACGACCTCGCCGCCCTCCGCGACCACGCCGCCCACGTCCGGACGAGCCTCGGCGACCGGGTCGAGCTGTACTACGCCGCCAAGGCCAACCCCGACCCCCGGGTCCTGCGCGCCCTCGCCCCGTACACCGACGGCTACGAAGTCTCGTCCGGCGGCGAACTCGCCCATGTGGCGGCCGCCGTCCCCGGCCGCCCGCTCGCCTTCGGCGGCCCCGGCCGCACCCCCGAGGAGACCGACGCCGCCGTCCGGGCGGGCGTGCCGCTCTTCCATGTCGAAAGCGCCCGCGACCTGCGTCAGCTGTCCGCCGCCGTCGAACGGCTCGCCGGCGCGGACGCGCCCCCGGCCGGGGTGCTGCTCCGGGTCAACCTCCCCGTCGCCGGGGGAGTGCCCGCCACCAGCGCCCTCGCCATGGGCGGCAGTCCCTCCCCGTTCGGCAGCGACCCCGCCGAAGCCGAGGACCTGCTGCGGGAGCTCACCGGCGGCGGACACCCCCGGCTGCGGTGGCGCGGGGTCCACGCCCACCTCGCCAGCGGACTCACCGCGTCCGAGCACCTCGCCATCGCCCGCTCCACCGTCGCCTGGTCCGCCGCGCTCGCCGCCCGCCACGGACTGCCCCTCCCCGAGGTCAACGTCGGCGGCGGCATGACCGTCGACTACACCCGCCCCGGCGACCGCTTCGACTGGGCGGCCCTGGGCGCCGGACTGACCCGGCTCGCCGACGAACACCCCGGCACGGTCCTGCGGATCGAACCCGGCCGGGCCCTGACCGCGTACTGCGGCTGGTACGCCACCGAAGTCCTCGACGTCAAGCGCAGCCACGGCGAGACCTTCGCGGTGCTCCGCGGCGGCACCCACCATCTGCGGACCCCGGTCACCCGCGGCCACGACCAGCCCCATACCGTCCTGCCCGTCGACGCATGGCCCCACCCCTGGCCCCGGCCCACCGCCCCGCCCGAAGGCCCGGTCACCCTCACCGGACAGCTGTGCACCCCGAAGGACGTCTTCGCCCGGGAGGCCTCGGCCCCGGGACTGCGCGCCGGTGACCGGGTGGTGTTCGCCCTCGCGGGCGCCTACGCGTGGAACATCTCGCACCACGACTTCCTGATGCATCCGAAGCCCGGCTTCCACCACGTCGGCGCGTCCCCGGATGGTGACGGAATCACCCCGTAGGGTCGGAAACCGGACGAAGGCGCCAACCGGACGAAGGCGCCAACCGGACGACGACAATGCCGTCGCCGTCGTCCGACGGGCCGTCACCAGCGCGGGGCCGGAGGTGTGGTGAAACGTGAAACCGGCATCCGGTCCCGCGCTCACCGCCGCGCTGACCGCCCTCACCCTCACCACCGGAATGATCGAGGCCGTCAGCTTCCTGGCACTCGGCCCCGCCTTCACCGCGGTCCAGACGGGCAATCTGCTGCTCCTCGGCTTCGCCGTCGCCGGGGAGGGCGGCCTCTCCCCGGCGGCCTCCACCGCCTCCCTCGGCGGCTTCACCGCGGGCGCCGTCCTCGGCGCCCGCCTCGAATCCGCCGTCGAACGGCGGGGCCGCCCCTGGTTCGCCCCCGCCCTGCTGACCGAGGCCGCTCTGCTCGCCGCCGCCGGAGCCGCAGCCTGGGGCACCGTACGTACGGGACCCGGCCTCACCGAACCCCATCCCGGCGTGGCCGCCCTCGTCGCCGTCGCCATGGGCCTGCGCAACGTCACGACCCTGCGCGCCCCCGTACCCGATCTGACGACCACGGTCGCCACCCGCTCCCTCACCGCCCTCCTCGCCCCGCTCGGCGCCGACAACCGGATCGCCGCGGGCGCCGCCCGCCAGGGCCGCCGGCTCGCCGCCGTCACCGCCATGTTCGCGGGCGGCCTGCTCGGGGCGCTGCTGCTGCGCGCCGGGGCACCGCCCGCCGTCCTCCTCCTGGCAGTCGCCGGGACGGTCCTGGCCACCGCGGCGGGGTACGCGGCCGTCCACCGGCCGGCCCGCGGATAACCACATGCCCCGGCCGCCGGCCGCGGGTTACCGTCGGCCCATGAAAGACCAGCCCGACGGAATCGACGAGTCCGTACTCCGTCACGCCCTGGAGGACTGGGGGCCCGGGGCGCGAGCCCTCACCTATGTCCCCCTCGGATTCGGCGACTACCACTGGACGGCCGACGCCACCGGGGGCGACCGCTGGTTCGTCACCCTCTCCGACCTCGCGGAGAAGTATCACTGCGGGATAGGGGTGGACGCCGCCTGGCACGGGCTGAACCGGGCCATGGACACCGCCGCCGCCCTGGCCGACCGCGGGCTCGGTTCCGCGGACGGCGGCTTCGTGGTCGCCCCGCTGCGCACCACGGGCGGCGAGACCGTCCGCCGGATCGGTGAACGGCACGCCGTCGCCGTCTTCCCCTGGGTGGACGGCGTCGCGGGGGACTTCGGCGACGAGCCGGCCGCGGAGGACCGGACCGCGGCCGTGGAGATGCTGGCCGCCCTGCACCGGACCGAGCCGCCCGCCGCCACCCGGGCACTGTCGCCCGAACTGTCGGCGCGCGGCAGGCTGGAGGCGGCTCTGGAGGCCGCCCTCGCGGCCGTCCGGGAGCCGTGGACCGGAGGGCCCTGGTCCGAACCCGCCCGGGAGCTGCTCGCGGAGCACGGCGTCGGTGTACGCCGCCGCCTCGACGACTTCGACCGGCTCGCGGCCCGGGTCGCGGCGCGCGCCGCCGCCCCGGTCGTCACCCACGGGGAGCCCCACCCCGGGAACGTCCTGCGGCGCGGCGACCGCAGGCTCCTCCTCGACTGGGACACCGCCGGGCTCGCCGTCCCCGAGCGCGACCTGTGGCTGGTCGCCCGGGACGCCGCCGACCTCGACCGGTACACCGAACTCACGGGCCGTGTGCCGGACCCCGACGCCCTCGCGCTCTACCGGCTGCGGTGGAGCCTGGAGGACGTCGACGCCTTCCTCGCCTGGTTCCGGGCCCCGCACACCGCGACCGCCGACACGGACCAGGCGTGGCGGGGATTCGCCGACACCGTGAAAAGCCTGCAGTCCTGACACCGGGTGAGGGGGCGGTCCGCCGCGCCCCATCCGGCACCGGCCCGTCGCTTTCCCGCCCATTCCCACCGGTCCTGTCGCCCGACGCACCCCCGGTCGGTCCGCCGCGCCGGGGATAGCGCTTGCTGCCGACCGAATGCCCGTACGGCCGGAGTGTTCTCCGGTGTGCGGCACGATGCGTACGCGAACGTATCTGAAATGCGCCGTTTGCCGTTCCTGTATGCCGTGGGAGTGACGATCCCGGCACGATCGGTGGTGCGCACCCGCGAAAATCGCCAAAGCGTGTGCGAGCCTGGTAGCGGCATGCCGTACGCCCGCAGTCGCGGGGCCGTGGCAACGACGAGGGAGCCACGGCCCATTCGCGGACGACCCGCGCCGTCTGCCGGGCGACGGAACCGCGCTCCAGCATTTCCGTGGCCACCGGTCACGAACGGGCAGAACTCACCGAAGAGAAACGCGCCATCACACTCTGTTTATCCATCAGCGGAGGTGTGGGAGTGAATTGCGGGGTGATCGTGGCCGGTGTGGCCGGTGAGTTGGATGGTGACGGACGTCACTCCACTTTCCGGTGCACGAAATTGCCGGTTCAAGCGTCTTCTTGGATGACAGGAAAGCGTCAACGACCCGTCGCCGTGGTGGTGTTCGCCGTGGCATATGCGGCCGAGGGGCCGGGTGGGCGTTTCCTGGCGGGCTTTATCCGCAATATGACTGACCGTGATGAACTGGCTACATCACGGCCGCGTATTGCTCCTTACGCGGTCACACGGTGGCCCGAGAACAGTCCCGAGCGGGGCAGGGAGAAAAGCATGAAACCGTTCGCGTGGAACTACGCACGTCCGGCCGAGCTGTCGCCTGTCGTCGACCAGTACTCGTACGACGCCACCCTTCAGTTGAACGTCCTTCCGGACGGTCGCCCCGCCATCATGGACCGGGCTCTGCTGGCCGCGGTCGGCACCACCACCTCGACGGCGGGTTCAGCGACCCACTTCGACGACTGACGACCTTTCGAGATGACGGTGCTGATCCTGACCAGCGAGCAGGATGTGACCGCGGACATGGTGGTGGCGCAGCTCCACAAGCGCGGCGTCCCCCTCGTCCGGTTCGACCCCGGCGACCTTCCAGGGGAAGGAGCGCTCTCCGCCGAGTACGTACGGGGCGAGTTCCGCGGCTATCTGTCCACCGGCGGGCGTGTGGTCAGCATGGACAGCCTGCGCTCCATCTGGGTGCGCAGGCCCGGCGAACCGGCCGAACGGGCGCCCGAGCCGTCCCCGTGGCTGACCGCCGAGACCGGACAGGCGCTGTACGGCATGCTGCACAGCACGACCGCGCGGTGGATGAACGAACCCGGCGCGGCTGCCAGGGCCCGGCTCAAGCCCTGGCAGCTGCGCGTCGCCCACCGCAGCGGCTTCCCGGTGCCCGCGACCGTGATCACCACCTATCCGCAGGTGGCCCGGCAGTTCGCGGACCAGTACCGGCACGTCGTGGTGAAGGCGGTGTCGGGCAAGCCACCGAGCGACCCCCCGATGGCGCTGCCCACCACCCTGGTGCCGCCGGACGCGGACTTCTCGGAGGTGGCCGCGGGGCCGACGCTGCTCCAGCGGTACATCGCCAAGGAGGCCGACATCCGGCTGACCGTGGTGGGCGACGAGCTGTTCGCCGCCCGCAAGGTCGCCGCCCCGGGACAGGTCGACGGGCGGTACGGGGAGACCGGCCACAGCTGGACGGCGGTACCGGTACCGGACCGGATCCGCCGCGCGGCCGACCGCTACATGGAGCTGGCGCACCTCGCCTACGGCGCCTTCGACTTCGCGGAGGACACCGAGGGCACCTGGTGGTTCCTGGAGTGCAACCAGGGCGGCCAGTTCGGCTTCGTGGAGCTGGAGACCGAGCAGCCGGTGGCCGACGCCGTCGCCCAGTGGCTGAGCGCGCCCGCGGAGTGACGCCTGCGGAGTGACGTGCGCGGAGGGACGTTCTCGGAGCGACGAGCGAGTGACGTGCGCGGTCCCGGCGGGGGCGGAAGGCGGTGGGGCCCGACG
>NZ_JBHYZV010000127.1:0-15308 GCF_042753905.1 Streptomyces sp. NPDC059248
GGTATCCGCCCCCCGGCGTGTCAATTTCCCCCGCGCGGGCGTTGGTGGGCGCGGGGGGCCGGCGCCCGGGTCGTACCGGGGGCCCCGCGGCATGCCCGGCATGCCCTGTGTCCCGGGTGGGCGGCCAGGTGAGTGGCCCGGTCAGCGGCCCGGTCAGCGGAAGACGCCGGTGTGTCCCAGGGAGTAGCGGCCCGGCTGGGGATAGAAGGCGAGTCCGTGGGGGCCGTCGCCGACCGGGATCCGGGCCAGCTCCTTGCCGGTGACCGTGTCGATTGCGTAGACCTCGGAGTCGTACCGCCCCGACAGCCACAGGACCTTGCCGTCGGCGGAGACCCCGCCCATGTCGGGGCTGCCGCCGCCGGGGAGCCACCATTTCTTGGTGAGCTTGTTCCGGGTGAAGTCGAAGACGGAGACGGAGCCCTCGCCCCGGTTGGGGATGTACATCTCCTTCGAGTCGCGGCTGATGTAGAGCCCGTGGGCGCCCTCGCCGGTGGGCAGCAGGGTGGGGGTGGTGAACTTCTCGCCGTCGAGCACCCAGACGCCATGGGCCATCATGTCGGCGACGTAGAAGGTCTTGCCGTCCGGGGAGATCTTCACGTCCTGGGGCATCGCGCCGTCCAGGGGGAGCTTCTGCTGCCCCACGACCTCCATCTTCTCGGTGTCGACCTTCAGGAGTTCGCCGGAGAACTCGCAGGAGACGATGAAGTACCGGCCGTCGGCGGAGAAGTCGGCGTGGTTGACCCCGTAGCAGGTCACCGGGGTGGTCTTCTTCCGCTCCATGGTGTGGGGGTCGCGGAAGACCAGCTCGCGGTCCATGGAGGCCATCACGACGGCGTACTTGCCGTTGGGCGTGAAGTACAGGTTGTACGGGTCGTGGACCTCGACCTCCTTCCCGGCCTTGCCGGTCGCGGGGTCGATGGGGGTGAGGGTGTGGCCCCGGTTGTTGTTGACCCAGAGGGTCTTCAGGTCCCAGGAGGGCACGACGTGCTGCGGCTGGACGCCCACCGGGATGGTCTCGACGACCTCGTAGGTGGCGGGGTCGATCACGGAGACCGTGTTGGAGTTGGTGTTGGGGACGTAGACCTTGGTCGGGAAGTTCTTGACGACGGGCGAGAGCCGGCCGGGGCGGTCCGCCGCGTAGAGGTCCTTCGGGTCGAGGACCGGCGGCATCCCGGGCAGTCCGGGCGGGACGACGGGCGCGGCCTGCTTACGGGCCGCGGCGGCCTTGCTCCGTTCGGACGGTCCGGCCGGGCCGGACTCGGTACCGCAGCCCGCGACCAGCGCGACCAGGGCTCCGGCGAGCAGCAGACGGCCACGGCGGGCGGGGCGGGCCGGGGCGGGGATCGGGTGGGAGGCGGGACGCATCAGCTCAGCAGCTCCGTGGTGGTCACCGCGCGCAGTCCGCGGCGGTGGAGATCGTCGAGGAGGGCGGGCAGTGCGGCGACCGTGTCCGCATAGCCGAAGTGGAGGCTCACCACCGATCCGGGCCGGATCTGCTCGGCGACCGCGCGGGTGACGGCCGGGGCGCCGGGCGAGGTGGAGTCGAGGGAGTCGAGGTCGTAGGAGAGGACGTGCGGATATCCGGCGCGCCGGGCGAGCCGGACGACGAGCGGGGTGGCCTCCTGGGTCCGGGACGGCCGGAACCAGGTGCCGATGGAGCCGGTGAGCCGCCGCAGCCGTTCGGCGCAGGCCGTGATCTCGGCGTACGCCTCCGCCTCGGACAGGTCGTTGACGGCGAGATGGCGCATGGTGTGGTTGCCGAGGTCGTGGCCGCCGTCGAGGATGCGGCGGGCCAGCCGCGGATGGTCGTCGAGCCACTCGCCGATCGCGAGGACGGTGATCCGCGCCCCGGCCCGCTCGGCCTCGGCGAGTACGGCGTCCGCGGTGGCGGGGTCGCCGCCGCCGTGGAAGGTGAGGGCGACCCGGTCCCCCACGTCCGGGCCGTGGGTGATCTGGTCGGGGCGTCCGGGGTAGCGGCGGGGCGCCGGCGCGGCGGCGCGTTCGGCGGCCCGCCCCGCGGGCGGGCGGCCCGGGGTCCCGGGGGTGGCACGGGCGGCGGGCGGCCGCGGGGGGCCGTCGCCGTCGGCGCAGCTCGTGACGAGAGCACCGGCGACAGCGGCCCCCGCTCCGGCCCGCAGGGCGCGACGACGGTCGATCGGGGTCACAAAAGAGGACGCTAGGCAAAAAATACGAAGAACTTACCCATTAACCCGATTCAGGTAGTTTCGCGAGCTGCGGACGGGTGTGATCCCACCGTAAAAATGCATCCCATCAGCCCGGATTCAGCAAGATTTATGAGGTGAGTGCCCCATCTCACCTGAGATTCTCGTGAGCATCGCCCACTTTGCCAACTTATGACCGTTTCGAGAATTTGGGAGTTGTTTCCCCGTCTGCCATAGTCGGTGGCACGACCTCCCCCGACCCGGGCTCGGTCGTCCCAGGCGGCCGTGGAAACACCCCCTTGTCCACGCCGCTCCCCAGAGGCCCCCATCCGCCGCACACCGGCGCCCGTGGGGGCTTCTGGGTTTCCGCACCAGGCGCGTCCGGGCGCTCCGCGCACAGGACGCGTCCGGGGCACGGCTCAGGACACTTCCGGAACTCTTCCGGGTCGCCGCTCAGGATTCCTCCGGGTCGCCGCTCAGGACGGGGTGACACCCCGTTGCGGCACCCGCATCTCGAACCAGGTCGTCTTGCCGCGCGGCAGCAGATCCACACCCCACCGGTCGGAGAGCCGGTCGACCAGGAAGAGGCCCCGCCCGCTGACGTCCGTCGGCTGGACCGGCAGCAGACAGGGCAGTCCGCGCGAAGGATCGCGCACCTCGACCCTGATCCAGCCGGGACGGCGGGTCATCCGCAGCCCGAAGACCCGGGCACCGGTATGCCGGACGGCGTTCCCCACGAGTTCGGAGACGAGGAGCACCGCGGACTCGGCGATCTGCCCGGAGAGCCCCCACTGCCGGACGATCACCGAATGGGTCAGCCGCCGGGCGGTGGCCGCGGATTCGGGGCGGGACGGCAGCCCGACCTCGCCCCGCGCCGGGTCGCCGAACATCTCCACGGCCTTCAGGCCCTCTTCGTCCTCGATGGCGGTCATCCACCGGGTCGCGGTCACGCCTTCGCGCTCCCGCGGTTGTTCCACACCTTCGAGGCCCGCCATGCCCCCATCATGGCCGCCGGGGGCGGTTTCCGTGGCGGTTCCAGCGGAATCGGGCCCCCGGAACTGCTCATTCCGGAAGCCCGCGTCGGCATATGTCACTGGCCTCACAACACCAGATCTGCCCACCCCGAACCCCGTTGACACCCTGTCAACAGGGGCTTTCGCGGCCCGCGCGCCGGAGCGTGCGCCGTTACGGTGTCCCCGCCCCGGCCTCCCCGGCGCGCAGCTCCTCCGTACCGGCGAATACGGCCTTGCCCGGCCCCTCCGCGACAAAGCTGCGCATGCCGCGTTCCTTGTCCTCCGTCGCGAACAGCCCGGCGAACCAGTTCCGTTCGATCGCCAGCCCGGTCTCGATATCGGTCTCGAGACCGGCGTCCACGGACTCCTTCGCCGCCCGCAGCGCCAGCGCCGGGCCGCGGGCGAGCCGGGCGGCCCAGGCGTGTGCCGCCTCGTACACCTCGGCCGCCGGTACGACCCGGTCCACCAGGCCGATCGCCAGCGCCTCGGGCGCCTTCACCTGACGTCCCGTGAAGATCAGGTCCTTGGCCCGGGAGGGCCCGATCAGCCGGGACAGCCGCTGGGTGCCGCCCGCGCCCGGGATCAGCCCGAGGAGGATCTCGGGCTGGCCGAGCCTGGCGTCGTCGGCGGCGATCCGGTAGTCGGCGCAGAGCGCGAGTTCGCAGCCGCCGCCGAGGGCGTAGCCGGTCACCGCGGCGACCACCGGCTTGGGGATCCTGGCGACGGCCGTGAACGCCTCCTGGAGCGCCCGGGACCGGGCGATCATCGCGGCGTGGTCGATCGCCAGCATCTCCTTGATGTCCGCGCCGGCGGCGAACACCTTCTCACCGCCGTACAGGATCACGGCCCGGACGTCGTCGCGCCTCCCGGCCTCATCGGCCAACTCCCGCAGCCGGTCCTGGAGGGCGATGTCGAGCGCGTTCATCGGAGGGCGGTCCAGCCGGATGGTGCCGACGCCGCCGGAGACTTCGAGGGAGACAGTGCTCATTCCAGCAGGTTAACCGGCGCTAACAGCGACTGTGCTCCGTGCGTTCCGTCACAGCGGCCCCGACGGCGAACGCGGGTCACGACCGCCCCGGGGGCGCACGGGCCGCGGATCACGACCCGCCCGGGGGCGTACGGCCGGGTGGCGGGACCCGCCCCGGGGGCGCGGGCTATCGCTTCCACTCCTCCCACGGCATATTCCAGCCGCTGAGCCCGTTATCGGGCGCGACCGTCTTGTCGTGCGAGTTGACCACCTCCACCACGTCCCCGATGAGCGTCCGGTCGAAGAACCAGCCCGCGGGTGTGTCCCCGCTGCCGCCCTTCACATCGCGCAGCCCGACACAGCCGTGGCTGACGTTGGCCGAGCCGAAGATGTCCGACGACGCCCAGTAGTTGCCGTGCAGGAAGGTGCCGGAGCGGGTCAGCCGCATGGCGTGCGGGACGTCCTCGATGTCGTACTCCCCCTTGCCGTCCACGTCGGTGAAGCCGACGGTCGCCCCGTTCATCCGGGTCACGTCGTGCATCTCGCTGACGACCATCTTCCCGTTGTACGTCATCGCGTTCGGCGCGCCCGCCGTGATCGGGAGGGTGGCGACCAGCGCCCCGTCCTTCCGTACCTGCATCGTCTTGGCCTCGGCATCGACGAGGGAGACCTGGGAACGGCCGACGGTGAAGGTGACGGTCTTGTCCTGGATGCCGTAGGCGCCCGGCGCGGCCTCGACGTCCCGCAGCCGGACGTCGACGGTGACCTTGGTGCCCGTGGTCCAGTACCGCTCGGGCCGGAAGTCGAGCCGCTGGTCACCGAACCAGTGCCCGACGATCTCGACCGGCGGATCGGAGGTCACCTCGATCGCCCGCCGCACGGCCTCCCGGTCCTCGATCTTCCGGTTGAAGTCGAAGGAGACGATCATGCCGGTGCCGACGGTGGACCGGTGCTCGGGCTTGAAATAGCCGATGAACCGGCTCTCGGGGACCTTGGTGGTGAAGGTGGTGTGGCGGGCGGTGCGCCGGCCGTGGCCGTCGAGGGCGAGGACGTCGACGGCGTACTTGGCCGCGACCCCGAGGCGGACGCCGTCGGCCGGCAGCCAGCGCAGCCCGTCCTCGGAGATCGCGCCCCGGACGGTGGACGGCGACTCGTTCTCGATCCGGCTGACCGTGACCCGCTCAAGACGCCCGCTGGTGAGCCGTACTTCGAGCCGGCTCTTGGGATCGACCCCCTGGGCGCCGTCCTCGGGAATCACCCGGATCACCCCCTCGGACGCCTGCCGTACGGGTACGTCACCGGGGTCCCCGCCACCGTCCCCGCCCGAGGTACACCCGGAGAGTCCCGCCAACAGCGCTGCCATTCCGGCCGAGGCCAGGGCGGTCAGCACGCCCCGGCCGGTCCGCTTCAGTACGTGTCTCACGTCCACCCAACGACCGCGCCCCCATGGGGGAAACGTGGCCCGGTGGGCGGTGTGTCCCGGTACGGCGTGGACCCCGCCGGCCGCACCCGTTCGACACGCGCGTTCGACTCATCTGTTCGAGGTGCCCGTACGGCCGTCCCCGTACGGCCGCGGCTGTCGATCGTCAGCCGAGGATGCCGCAGTCGTACGCGCGGGCCACCGCCGCCGCCCGGTCCTTGGCGCCGAGCTTGGCGAACAGGTGGGTGAGATGGGTCTTCACGGTGGCCTCGCTGATGAAGAGTTCGGCCGCGATCTCCTTGTTCGACATCCCCCGGGAGACCAGGGTCACGACCTCGCGCTCCCGTGCCGACAGCAGATCACTGCCGGTGGCGCGCGGCGCGCGGACGTGCGACACCAGCCGGGAGGCGACCGCGGGGGAGAGCACGGTCCGGCCGTCGGCGGCGGCGCGGACGGCGGCGAACAGCTCCTCGCGCGGGGCGTCCTTGAGGAGGTAGCCGGTGGCGCCCGCCTCGATCGCGGGGACGGTGTCGGAGTCGGTGTCGTACGTGGTGAGGACCAGCACTTCGGCACGGGCGCCGAGCCGGGTCAGTTCGGCGATGGCGGCGACACCCCCGCAACCGGGCATCCGGAGGTCCATCAGCACGACGTCCGGGTCGAGCCGGAGGGCGGCGGCGACGGCGTCCTCACCGTTGTCGGCCTCCCCGACGACGGCGAAGACGGAGGACGACTCGAACATGCCGCGCAGTCCGTCGCGTACGACGGGATGGTCGTCGACGACGAGCAGCGTGATCGTCCGGCCGGGCGGGCGGGACACCGGCGGCGGGGGCCCGTCCTGCGGGCTGCCGTCCGCGGTCCGGTCGGTCCGGTCGTCGGTCCGGTCGGTCCGGTCGTCGTTCCGATCGTCGGCGGCGGGAGTGTTCCGGGAGGTCTCAGACATGGCGTACCAACGGTACGCGAACGGAGACGGCCGTCCCCCTGCCGGGCTCCGACTCCACCTCCACCCGGCCCGCGATCCGTTCGGCTCGGGCCCGCATACCGTGCAGACCGAAGCCGCCGCTGTCGCGGCGGACGGGCACGCGGCGCGAGTCGAAGCCCCCGCCGTCGTCGCGGATGTCGGCGATGACCTCGTCGTCGAGAAAGGTGAGGGTGACCCCGGCCCGGCCGGCTCCGGCGTGCCGGGCGGTGTTGGCGAGCGCCTCCTGGACGATCCGCAGCAGGGTCGCCTCGACCTCCTCGTGCAGCGGTTCCGCGGTGCCGGTGACGGTGAACCGGGCGGGTATCCCGGTCCGTTCGGACCAGTCGGCGACGGTCTTCTCCAGCGCCCCCGCCAGGCTGTCGTGTTCGAGTGCGGCGGGGGCGAGGTCGTGTACGGAGCGCCGGGCCTCCCCGAGGCTCGACCGGGCGAGCGCGGAGGCACGGGCCAGATGGCCCCGGGCCGTCTCGGGTTCCGAGCTCGCCGAAGCGGCCTGGAGCTGGGTGATGATCCCGGCCAGCCCCTGGGCGATGGTGTCGTGGATCTCGGCGGCGAGCCGCTGCCGTTCGTCGGCCACGCCGGCCTCCCTGGCCCGGTCCAGCAGCCGCGCCTGGAGACGGGCGTTCTCGTCCATGGCCCGGGTGAGCCGGGCGTTGGCGCGCTCCAGCTCCTCGATGGTCTCGATCTTCTCGCGGGCGGCGTTCTGTTCGTGCTCGATGATCCGGGCGAAGACGAGGCAGAGGAGGGAATTGAGAAGGAGGAGCACCCCGAAGGAAAGCCACGGCTGCGCTGTCGGCGGGGGCAGTCCACCGGACTGGGCGCCCGCACCGGCGACCGAGTTGAGCACCAGACCGACCCGGAGCAGCCTGGGGCCGGGCAGCACCCGGGCGGCGGCGAAGAAGCCGACGAGGGAGTAGAGGGCGAAGGAGGGGTCGGTGACGGTCAGACCCGTGGTGAGCAGGACGCGCAGGAAGAAGTGGAGCTGACCGGCCCGATCGTGATCGCCGGGCGCCTGATGGACAGGGGCACCCGTGCGGAGGGTGAACGGGAGGACCGCGTGGTCGCCGGAGCGGGCCCGACGGGTGAGGGTCTGCCGGATTTCGAGACCGAGGGCCAGGGTGAGCATGACCCCGGCCGCGTACACGTCGGTCCGGCTCATGAGGTCGCGGCCCGAGAGCGCGACGACGAAGACGGTGAGGGCGAGGACGGCGTACGGGCCCCAGCGGTGTAACCGGCCCCAGTGGATGTCGGCGGGCGTCGGGGCCGGGACGCCCACGGGTCCGCCGCCCACGCCGGTGTCCGTACGCGCTACGGCGGCCCCGCCCGGGGAAGGCGGAGTGGCAGGGGTGGGACGGGGGTCGGCGATCATGTGGGCAGTCTGGCGTACGGCCCCGGGGGGCGTACGTGTTCCCGGCGGACCCGGCGGGCCCGGCGGGCCCGGCGGGCCCGGCGATCGGCGGCGCCGGGCCCGTACGGGACGGGGCCCGGGGGCCGTGCCGCGTACCGGGACGCGGCCGGAGCGGTCGGCCGCGTCCCGCGGGCACCGACCGGCTGTGAGCCCCCCGCCGGTCGGTTCCCCACCGGGCGGCGCGGAGTCCCGCGCCGTCCGGCCGTTCATGTCCCGGCCGCCCGGCCGCGCGTCGCCGGGACCGCCGGCCGTCGCGGAGGCCCGGCGGACGGCCGCGCGCCGCCGGGGATACGGGACCGGGCCGCGCCACCACCCGGTCCCCCGCGCTACCGGCCGGGGCACGGATCCGGCGGCGCGGGCGACCGGGGAGGGCGAGGCGGCGGCGCGGGTCGCGGATCCCGCGTCCGGGACCCGGCCGGAGCCGGGGGTCCGCGGATGCATCACCTGGATGATCGCCGCCATGGCTCAAGATTCGCGGCGGGGCGGGGGTCGGCGCATCCTCCGTCCCGCTGGATCCGCGTATCGGCCGATCGGACGATGCGCGGCTACGACTCCGGGGGCGGCCCGCCGCCCGGAAAAAGGAGATGTGTCGTGTCAGTGGTGAACCGTAGGCTCGGTCCTGATGCCCACTCACGCCACCCCCCAGGAAAAGCCGCCTCCGAACGGGCCGACCGACACGCACGGCACCGACACCCCCGACACCCCCGGCACCCTCGGCACCCTCGGCACCGGCACCGGCGGCACCGACGTCGCACCGGAGCCCAAGCGGTCCGTCGTCAGGACGCTGCTGCGGCTGTGGCCGTACGTCCGGCCGGTCCGGGGCCGGATGTCCGCCGCCGCGCTCGTGGCGATCGTCGCCTCGTGCCTGGGGCTCGTCCTCCCCCTCGTCCTGAAGTGGATCGTCGACGGCCCGGTCGCCGACCGCGACCCGGGCGGGGTGTGGCTGGGGGCGCTGGCGCTGTTGCTGCTCGGGATCGCGGAGGCGGTGCTCTTCGGGTTCCGGCGGTGGCTGGTGGCCCGGCCGCTGTCGGGGGTCGAGGCGGCGATGCGGGCGGATCTGTACCACCATCTCCAGCGGGTGCCGCTGGCCTTCCACGACCGCTGGCCGTCGGGCCAGTTGCTGTCGCGCGGGACGACGGACCTGGGGCTCATACGGATATTCCTCCAGTTCCCCCTGACCTTCCTGCTGGTCAACGGGGTGACGATCGTCGTCGGTCTGGCGATCCTGCTGGTGCAGGAGTGGACGCTGGGTCTGGTGCTGATGCTCCCGGTCGTCCCGCTGATCGCGATCTGCTCCTTCTTCGAGGCGCGGTACTCGCGGGCGTCCCGGCTCGCCCAGGACCAGGCCGGGGACCTGACCACGGTGACGGAGGAGAGCGTCCTCGGGATCCGGGTCGTCAAGGGCTTCGGCCGCCATCGCGGCCAGGAGCGGGCCTTCGCCGCGCTCGCCGGGTCGCTGCGCGGTACGGAGGTGGTCAAGGCCCGGATGGTGGCGGGCATCTGGGCCGCGGTGACGGTCATCCCCGAGCTGGCGATCGGCGCCGCCCTGGTACTCGGTACGGTCCAGGTCGCGGACGGCGTCCTGTCGGCGGGCACCCTGGTGGCGTTCCTCTCCACGGCGCTGGCGCTGCGCTGGCCGGTGGAGTCGATCGGCTTCCTGCTGGCGCTCTGCCAGGAGGCGGCGACCGCGACGGAGCGGTTCTTCGAGGTGATGGACGAGCCCGAGGAGTCCGGCGGCGACCGCACGGAACCACGACCGGACGGTACGGCTCCGGCGACGACGGCACCGGAGGCGTCGGCGCCCCGGGGCAAGAGCCCCGGGACGGGTGGCGGGCTGCGGTTCGAGGGGGTCGTCTTCCGCTATCCGGACGCGCCCGCCGACTCCCGGCCCGTACTCGACGGGATCGATCTGCACATCGCATCCGGCGAGACGATGGCCGTGGTCGGGGCGACCGGTAGCGGGAAGACGACGCTCACCGCCCTGGTCCCCCGGCTGCACGAGGCGACCGGCGGCCGGATCACGCTGGACGGCGAGGACATCACGGCGCTGTCGCGCGAACGGCTGCGGACCCTGGTGTCGGTGGCGTTCGAGGAGCCGACGCTGTTCTCCGCGACGGTCGCCGAGAACGTCCTGATGGGCGTGGGCGGCACACCCGCCCCGGACGCGCTGGACCGGGCGCTCGACATCGCCCAGGCCGATTTCGTCGCGACCCTGCCACGGGGTGCGGGGACCGAGGTCGGCGAGCAGGGCCTCACGCTCTCGGGCGGCCAGCGACAGCGGCTGGCACTGGCCCGGGCGGTCGCGGCCCGGCCCCGCTTCCTCGTCCTCGACGATCCCCTCTCCGCCCTGGACGTCCATACCGAGGCCCGGGTGGAGGCCGCGCTACGGCGCGTACTGAAGGAGACGACGGCGCTGGTCGTGGCGCACAGACCGTCCACCGTGCTGCTCGCCGACCGGGTGGCGCTGCTGTCCGGCGGCCGGGTCGCGGCCGTCGGAACGCACCAGGAACTGCTGCGGACCAGCGCCGAGTACGCCTGGCTGATGTCGGGCGCCGAGCGCCCGCCGGGGCCGCGCGACCGCATCGAACTTCTGCCGGAAGGGAAAACTCCGTGAGCCAGGCGCAGCAGCGGCCCCCGTCGACCGGGCGGGCCGCCGCGTCCGGGGAGCCGACCGTCCCGGACTACCCGGAGCAGGCCCCGGTACAGGCCCCGATCCCGGCACCGGTCCAGGTCTCGGCCCCGGTCGGCGACACCGGAATCGACACCAGGATCGACACCGACACCGACACCGGGACCAGGACCGAGGCGGGCGACGGCGAAGGCGAAGGCGACGGGGATCCGTTCGACCGCGACGACCTCCCGACACCCCCGCGCGCCACCCGGACCCTGCTGCGGTCGCTGCTCTCCCCGTACCGGCGCCGGGTGGCGATGGTCGCCCTGCTCCTGCTCCTCCAGCAGGCGGCCGTCCAGGCGGGCCCGCTGCTGGTGGCGTACGCGATCGACCGGGGCGTTCCGGCGCTGCGGTCCGACGACTACGGCCCGCTCGTCGCGGTCGGCGCGGGCTACGCGCTCGCCGCCGTCGGCGCCGGGCTCCTCCAGTACCTCTTCGTCAGCGTCATCGGCCGTCTCAGCCAGGACGTCCTGCTGGATCTGCGCCACCGGATCTTCCGGCACGCGCAGTCGCTGAGCGTCGACTTCCACGAGCGTTACACCTCGGGCCGGCTGATCTCCCGTTCGACGGCGGACGTGGAGTCCCTGCGCGAACTGCTGGACGAGGGGCTCCAGGAACTGATCAACGTGATCCTGGCCTTCGTGTACATCTCGGTCCTGCTCCTCTGGCTCGACTTCGGGATCGGCGCGGCCGCCGTCGCCACCTTCGCCCCGCTGTTCGTCCTGATCCGGTTCTACCGGCGGCGCTGCGCGGTGATCTACGGCAAGCGGTCGACGGCCATGGCGGCCGTGATCGTCCGGTTCACGGAGACGATGAACGGCATCCGCCCGGTCCGGGCGTTCCGCCGGGAGCGGGCGAACGACGAGGCGTTCCGCGCGGTCAACCAGGACCACTGCCGCAGCAACGGCGACGCGATGCTGGAGCTGGCCCTGTTCGTGCTGGGTTCCCGCCTGATGGCGAACACGGCGATCGCGGGCATGGTGCTGTGGGGCGCGTACCGGGTCGCGGACGGCACCCTGGCGCTCGGTGTGCTGGCGGCGGCCGCGCTCTATCTGCGGCGGCTGTACGACCCCATCGACCGGCTCGGCATGTTCCTGAACTCGTACGAGTCGGCGGCGGCGTCGCTGAGGAAGATCGCCGGACTGCTGACGCAGACCCCGGCGGTACGGGAGCCGGAGCGGCCCGTGGCGCTGCCGGAGCGGCCCGCCGGACGGCCCGGCCGTGCGGTGGTCTTCGACGGGGTCCGGTTCGCCTACCGCACCGGCGGTGAGGTGCTGCCCCGCTTCGATCTGACGATCCCGGCGGGCGAGACGGTCGCGGTCGTCGGCTCGACGGGCGCGGGCAAGTCGACCCTCGCCAAGCTGCTGGCCCGCTTCTACGACCCCACCGACGGCCGGGTCCTCGTCGACGGGATCCCCCTGACCGACCTGGGGACGGCCGAACTGCGGCGCGGTGTGGTGATGGTGACCCAGGAGGCGTTCCTCTTCTCCGGCACCGTCGCCGAGAACATCGCCATCGGCCGACCCGACGCCGGCCGCGAGGAGATCGAGCGGGCGGCGAAGGCGATCGGCGCGCACGACTTCATCGCGGCGCTGCCCGACGGCTACGACACCGACGTCCGCAAGCGGGGCGGCCGGATCTCGGCGGGGCAGCGCCAGTTGGTGGCCTTCGCCAGGGCGCTGCTCGCCGATCCGGCCGTACTCATCCTCGACGAGGCGACCAGCTCCCTCGACATCCCGGGCGAGCGGGCGGTGCAGCAGGCGATGGACACCGTGCTGCACGGCCGTACGGCCCTGGTCATCGCCCACCGGCTGTCCACGGTCGAGGTCGCGGAC
The DNA here is from genome assembly GCF_042753905.1 of Streptomyces sp. NPDC059248. Classification (NCBI taxonomy): domain Bacteria; kingdom Bacillati; phylum Actinomycetota; class Actinomycetes; order Kitasatosporales; family Streptomycetaceae; genus Streptomyces; species Streptomyces sp. NPDC059248. Next base: position 12,453 of record NZ_JBHYZV010000127.1, read on the forward strand.
CGGGTCCTGGTGATGGAGGGCGGCCGGATCGTGGAGGACGGACCGCCGGGCGAGCTGATCGCGGCCCCCGGGCGGTTCGCCGATCTCCACCGCGCGTGGCGGGAGAGCCTGGTGTGACCGCCCCGGGTGGCCGGTGAACATGTTCTTCTGGCTCGGCGGGGGGAAGGAGGCCACCCGGTTCTCCCGACATCCGGGGTATCGCCGTGAACCGGCCACATCCGCCGCGTCCACAAGAGCACCGGGATCCGCCCGTACGAGCCCTCGCGCCCGCCGGACCGCGCGGTCCGGCCGCCGGACGCCTCCGGCGGGTCCCCGGACGGACGGGCGGCGAATACCGGCGCGTTGCCCACCCTTTACCTGCTCATGACAGGTCACCGCACCCGGTTCCGGCGTCCGATGAACGGACAAGCGCTTTCGGTCAACGGACGCATTCCGGTCAACCTTTTGACGCGCCCCTGACAGAAACCTGCCACGGCTGCGACTCTTCACCCCTGTTCGCGTTCCACGGGCCCGCCGTTCCCGGACACCCCTCGCCCCGGAGTCCGGCGGGCCCGTCGGACTCCGCCCGCGTACCCGTACGGCTCCGCTCCCGTACGGCTCCGCTCCCGTACGGCGCGCACCGCGCAAAGCACCGCGCAAGGACCACGGCACCTCCGCACCACTTCTCCGCCGCACCGTCCGGACGGCGTCACCCGCCGCTCCGTACCCCCTCGCAGAAGGAGTCCGCGTGAGACCCACGCCCCGACGCGCCACGGCGACCGGCGCGCTGATCGCCACCACCGCCATGATCGCCCTCGGCCTCCAGGCCACCAGCTCCACCGCCGCGACCTCCGGCGCCGACCGCGCCCCGGCCGCCGCCCGGGCCGGTCAGCCCGACCCCGGCGCGCTGCCCAGGACCCTGACACCCGCCCAGCGCACCGCCCTCATCGCCGCGCGCGACGCCGACACCGCCGCCACCGCGAAGGAGCTCGGGCTGACGGCGGCCGAGAAGCTGCTGGTCCGCGATGTCGCCCAGGACCGGGACGGCACCACGCACACCCGCTACGAGCGCACCTACCGCGGGCTGCCCGTACTCGGCGGCGACCTCGTCGTCTCCGAGACGCCATCGGGCGCCACCGAGGCAGTCGCCCGTGCGTCCCGGCTCGCGCTCACCGGTGTCGCCACCGGCTCCGCCCGTACGGCCCCGGCCGCCGCCGAACGGCAGGCGCTGGCCCGGGCCGAGGCCGAGGGCGCCGAGGACGCCGATGTCACCCGCGCGCCGCGCCGGGTCGTCTGGCTGGCACAGGGCGCCGAGCCCGTCCTCGCGTACGAGACCGTCGTCGGCGGCCTCCAGCACGACGGGACCCCGAGCGAGCTGCACGTCGTCACCGACGCCGGTACGGGTGCCGAGCTGTACCGGTGGCAGGCCGTCCACACCGGGACCGGCAACACCATGTACAGCGGCCAGGTGACCGTCGGCTCCGTCCAGTCCGGCGGCGCCTTCCAGCTCACCGACTCCGGTCGCGGCAACCACCGCACCACCAACCTCAACCGGGGCACCAGCGGCGGGACCCTCTTCAACGGCCCGGACGACGTCTGGGGCAACGGCCAGCCCGCCGACGCCGAGACCGCGGCCGCGGACGCCGCCTACGGCGCCGGGCTGACCTGGGACTACTTCAAGAATGTGCACGGCCGTTCCGGGATCCGCGGCGACGGCGTCGGCGCGACCTCCCGGGTCCACTACGGCAACAACTACGTCAACGCCTTCTGGCAGGACTCCTGCTTCTGCATGACGTACGGCGACGGCGCCGGCAACGCCAAGCCGCTGACCTCCATCGACGTCGCCGCCCACGAGATGACCCACGGCGTCACCTCCAACACCGCACGGCTCGTCTACAGCGGTGAGTCCGGCGGCCTCAACGAGGCCACCTCCGACATCTTCGCCGCGGCCGTCGAGTTCCACGCCAACAACCCGAACGACCCGGGCGACTACCTCGTCGGCGAGAAGATCGACATCCGGGGCAACGGCACCCCGCTGCGGTACATGGACCGGCCCAGCCGCGACGGCTCCTCCAAGGACGCCTGGTACGCGGGCATCGGCGGGATCGACGTCCACTACTCCTCCGGCCCCGCGAACCACTGGTTCTACCTCCTCTCCGAGGGCAGCGGCGCCAAGACCGTGAACGGGGTCGCGTACGACTCCCCGACCTCCGACGGTCTGCCGGTCATCGGCATCGGCCGCGAGAAAGCGGCGCTGATCTGGTACAAGGCGCTCACCACCAAGTTCACCTCCACGACCAACTACGCGGGCGCCCGCACCGGCACGCTCGCCGTCGCCACCGAGCTGTACGGCGCGAACAGCGCCGAGGTGAAGGCGGTCACCGACGCCTGGGCCGGGGTCAACGTCGGCGGCAGGCCCGGCGGCAACCCGGGCGGCCCGTCCTTCGAGAACGCGGCCGACGTGGCCGTCCCCGACAACGGGGTGCCCGTCGTCTCGCCCGTCACGGTCTCCGGAGTCGCGGGCAACGCCCCCGCCGCGCTCCGGGTCGAGGTCGACATCATCCACACCTGGCGCGGTGACCTGGTCGTCGACCTGGTCGCCCCCGACGGCTCGGTCTACCCGCTGAAGCCGTTCAACGCGGGCGACTCCGCGGACAACGTCCAGGAGACGTACACCGTCAACGCCTCGTCCGAGGTCGCGAACGGCGAGTGGCGACTCCGGGTCCAGGACCGGGCCGCGCAGGACACGGGCTACATCAACCGGGTCAAGCTCCAGTTCTGACCCTCCGGTGCCGGGCCCGCGAGCCCGGCACCGGCCGTCGGACGCGCCCGCCGGCGGGGGGTAGACACCCGATGCCCCGCGCCGCCGGAGAACCA
>NZ_JBHYZV010000128.1:0-14407 GCF_042753905.1 Streptomyces sp. NPDC059248
GGGGGCCCCCGGGGACCGGTCCCGGGGCGCCCGCGCGCCGATACCGTGCCCGCGTCAGTCCCGTTCCACATCGACCTCGGTGAGGCGGGCGTACCACTCCGGCTCCCGGCGGCGGATGCGGAGCGCGACGGCGAATCCGGCCGCCAGGACCACGGGGAGCGGTATCAGCAGGGCGATATTGACCCCGCCGGTGCGGCCGGTGAGCAGGTCGAAGTGGACGACGGCGAGCACCGCGAGCGCGGCCAGTCCGGCGAAGGCGATCAGCGGGGCGACCACCACCCGCCAGACCGGCATGCCCTGGCGGTCGCGGCGGAAGAAGAACACCACGGCGAGCGCGGCCAGCGCCTGCATGATCATGATTCCGAGGACGCCCGTACTGTTCGACCAGAGGAAGATCTCGCCGTACGGGTCGGCGCCGATGAGCGCACCGCCGAGCACGATCACCAGGCCGACAGCCGTCTGCACCACCACGGCGGCGGCCGGGGAGCCCTGCTTCGGGGAGACCCGGGCCAGGCGGCGGGGCAGCAGCCCCTCGCGGCCCAGGGCATAGAGATAGCGGGCCGCCGCGTTGTGGAAGGCGAGCGTCGCGGCGAAGGCGCTGATCACGATGAGGACGTGCATGGAGTCGGCGAGCCACCGGCCGACGAAGTGCTCGGCGGCGGTGAAGGTGAGCTGGGGTCCGTCGGCGGTACGCGCCATGGAGACGGAGGTGTCGGTACCGAAGCCGCCCATCAGGATCCACACACCGGCCGCGTAGAACAGGGCGAGGAATCCGATGGCGATGAAGGTGGCCCTGGGGACGGTACGAGCCGGGTCGCGGGCCTCCTCGGCATAGATCGCGGTCGCCTCGAAGCCGGTGAAAGCGCCGATGACCAGGACGAACATCCCGGCCATGCCCGCCGATGAGGCGAGGACCGAGGGGTCGAAGGAGGTGGCGTCGAACGCCTCGGGCCCCCGGTCGACGAGGATGCCCACCTCCATCACCAGCAGTACCAGCACTTCGAGGACCAGGGCGATACCGAGGACCTTGGCGCTGAGTGTCACCCGCAGCCAGCCCAGCACCCCGACGCCGAGGACGCAGAGCGTGGCCAGCGGCCACCACGGGACCTCGGCACCGGTGAGGTCCTCGATGGTGGTGGAGGCGAAGTAGCCGAATCCGGCGGCCACACCGGGCGCGATCAGGTTGTAGGAGAGGGTGGCCAGATAGGCGGTGCCGACGCCCAGGGTGCGGCCGAGGCCCCGGGCCACGTACGCGTAGAACGCTCCGGCGTTGCGGACGTGGCGGCTCATCGCCGTGAACCCGGCGGCGAAGAGGACCAGCAGGATACCGGCGACGAGATAGCCGAGCGGGGTGCCCGGGCCGCCGATGCCGATCGCGAAGGGGGCGACCCCGGCGAGCACGGTCAGCGGCGCCGCCGCGGCGACAACGAAGAAGACCAGGTCGGAGGTGCCGATCCGGCCCTGGGCGAGACCGCCCGCGCCCGGCGGGGGCGGGGTCGCGCCGGGCGCGGCGGTGGTGGCCCCGGCGGGCGGTTCGACGGCGGTGGGCGTTTGCTTCATCGGTGGTTCCTCAACGTGCTGAAGGGCCGGGGGAAACGGCGGTGATACGGCTCCCGGTACGGATCGCGGTGGGGGGTCTCGCCGGGGACTGCGGGACGGGTTCCGGTGCGCGCTCGGCTCAGCGGCGCCCACCGGGTCGTGGCTTCGCGGACGATCGATGAACCGATGAACCGAGGCGTGAAGGAAAAGACCAGCTCAGGCGGTATCGATCAGGCGCGGCGCTCAAGTTATCTGGTATACCGAATACCAATCAAGAGGTTCCGGGAGCTTTTCCGGAGTCTGCGATGATCATGACGACAGCACCGGACGGGGCCGGACCGTCTCCGGCCCGTAGGCGAGGGAGTCAGCCATGAGCGGCAGCCGGACCACCGGCCCACCCGCCCGCGACACGATCGGCGGCGCGCACCGGTCCCTGCGCGACCAGGTGTATCTGGAGGTGCGGGAGCGGATCATCGACGGCCGGTGGCCGTCGGGGCACCGGATCGTGGAGCGCGAGCTGGCGGAGGAGCTGGGGGTCTCCCGGATCCCCGTCCGCGAGGCGCTCCAGCGGCTGGAGACGGAGGGGTTCGTCACCGCGGCGGCGCGGCGGGGGGCGTTCGTCGCGCCGCTCGGCCCGGCGGAGGCGGCGGACTTCTTCGACATCCGGGAGCGGCTGGAGGCGCTGGCGGCGGCGCTGGCGGCCGACCGGGCCGACGCGGCGGGGCTGCGCGTCCTCGAACGCCTGCTCGAACGCGCCCGCCGGGCCGCCGGGACCGCCCGGCGCACCCGGGAACTGGCCTCCGTGCACGCCGACTTCCATCAGCAGATCGTCGTCATGGCGGGCAATCCGCTGCTGCTGGACCTGATGGCACCGCTCGACGGCCGGCTGCGCAGGCTGTTCAGCCTCACCACGGAGCCCGCGGACGGTGTCGCCATGTGCGGTGAGCACGAGCGGCTGTACGCGGCCATCCGGGACGGGGACGCGCGGGAGGCGGAACGTATCGCCCGCGCTCATGTGGCCGGAACCCGGGAGGCGGCGATGCGGCTGCTCACCGCGGTGGACCCGGAGCCCGTGAATCCGGAGCGGGTGGCGGGGGCCGGGCCGCCCGGACCTTGACGTACGCGCCGCCCCCCATCCGTACAGCATCTTCCAGATCCCCTTCGAGACCCGAGGAGTACGCAGGCCCATGGCCCCGCACACCCCCGTCCTGTTCACCGCCGTCCGTACCGCCGACGGCCGTCTCGCCGACCTGCTGACGGCCGACGGCCGGATCGTCGCGTTCGATCCCCCGGACGGGCCGCCCACCGGATGCGTCACCGTGGAAGCGGGGGGCGCGCTGGCGCTGCCCTCACCCGTGGACGCGCATATCCATCCGGACAAGACGACCTGGGGCGGCCCCTGGCTGAGCCGGGAGCCCGCCCGGACGCTGGGCGACCTGATCGAGGGCGATGTCCGGGCCCGCGCGCGGATCCCCGGTTCGGCCGCCGAGCGGTCGGGGGCGCTGATGGACGCCGCCGCCGCCCACGGGACGCGGGCCATGCGCGCGCATGTCGACGTGGCACCGGTGTACGGGCTCTCCGCCGTCCACGGCGTCCGGGCCGCGGCGGACGCCAGGACCGGACTCCTCGACGTCCAGGTGGTGGCCTTCCCCCAGCTCGGCCTGATCAGCAGGCCCGGCACGGCCGAACTGCTGGCCCGGTCCCTGGGCGAGGGCGCGGACATCCTCGGCGGTCTCGACCCGCTGGGCGTCGACGGCGATCAGGACGGCCAGCTCGACTTCCTCTTCGGCACCGCCGTACGGGAGGACGTCCCTCTCGACATCCATCTCCACGACGGCAACCCGGACGGGGTGCGCCAGCTGACGGAGATCGCCCGCCGCACTGTCGACGCGGGCATGGAAGGGCGGGTGACGGTCAGTCACGCGTTCTGCGTCGCCGATCTCGCCGGGGACGAACTGGCCGCCACGGCCCGGCTGCTCGCCGAGTCCGGGGTCGCCCTCACGACCTGCGCCCTGGGCGCCGATCCGGTGCTGCCGACCGGGGTACTGACCGGGCACGGGGTGCTGGTCGCCGCGGGTTCCGACGGCGTACGCGACGCCTGGTCGCCCTTCGGCGACGGCAACATGATCAACCGGGCGCATCTGCTGGCGTACCGCACCGACGCCCGTACCGACGACGAACTCGTCGCCTGTTACGACGTCGTGGCCCAGGGCGGCGCCGCGCTCCTCGGCCTGGAGCCGTCGCGGCTCGCGGTGGGCGATCCGGCCGATTTCGTCCTGGTGCCGACCGGCTCGGTACCGGAGACGGTGGTCGACCGCCCGGTGCCGCGGTTCGTGGTCCGCGGCGGCCGGGTGATCGCCAGGGACGGCCGGCTGGTGGTCTGACACGAGGCGGTACGGCTCCGCGCCGGGCGTCGCGGTCCGGGCGGGACTTCGTAGCCGTGGCCTCACCCGTGGGCGCCGAAAGCGGCGGTGAACCAGTCGGCGGCGGCCTCCGTCACCCGGTCGAGTGCGCCGGGTTCCTCGAAGAGGTGCCCGGCGCCGTCGACGACGAGCAGCGCGCTCTCCCCGCCGAGCCGCCGCCGCGCCCGCCGGTTCAGATCCAGCACCAGTGGGTCCGCTCCCCCGACGACGAGCAGGGTGGGGGCCGTCACGGCGGGCAGCCGCTCGTCCGCCAGGTCGGGGCGTCCGCCCCGGGAGACCACCGCGGCGCACCGGCTCCCGGGTTCGGCCGCCGCCCACAGCACGGCGGCGGCTCCGGTGCTGGCGCCGAAGTAGCCGTAGGGGAGACGGGCGGTGTCGGGGCGCGCCGTGAGCCAGTCGGTGGCCGCGGTGAGCCGTCCCGCCAGCAGCGGGGTGTCGAAGACGTTCGCCCGGTCCGCCGCCTCGGCCTCGGTGAGCAGGTCGAAGAGCAGGGTGCCCAGGCCGCGGGCGGCAAGACCGGTGGCGACCCGGCGATTGCGCGGGCTGTTCCGGCCGCTGCCGCTGCCGTGGGCGAAGAGCACGGCGCCGGTCGCGTGCGGCGGCAGGTCCAGCCGTCCGGCGAGCCATCCTTCGTCCCCCGCCGGGATCCGGACCTCCGCCCCGCCGGACGGCGGGCCTGCGGGGGTGTCGCGTATCCGGCGCGCGGCGCGCACCAGACAGTCGACGACTTCGGAGTCGTCCGTCTGTTCGAAGTCGGTGTAGAACTGGCCCACCGCGGAGAATCCGGCGGGGGTCATGGGGCAGACGAGTTCGTCGGCCTCGTCGCCGAGCAGTCCGGTCCAGCCCGGGGGTGCCACGGGCACGGCGAGCACCAGCCGGTCCGCGCCCCTGGCCCGCGCGATCCGGCAGGCGACCCTGGCGGTGGAGCCGGTGGCCACGCCGTCGTCGACCACGATCACGGTACGGCCGCCCAGCGGCTCGGGTGCCCGGTCGCCCCGGTAGAGCCCGGCCCGCCGGGCGAGTACCGCCCGTTCGTGCTCCTCGACGGCCGCGAGTTCGTCGTCCCCGATGCCGCCCATCCGGACCACCCGGTCGTTGATGACCCGTACACCGTCCTCTCCGATGGCGCCCATCCCCAGCTCGGGCTGGAAAGGGACGCCCAGTTTCCGGACGAGGCAGACGTCGAGCGGCGCGCCGAGGGCCTCGGCGACCCGGGCGGCGACCGGGACGCCGCCGCGCGGCAGGCCGAGCACCACGACCGGCCGTCCCGCCAGATGCCGCAACCGGTCCGCGAGACGCCGTCCCGCGTCGTCGCGGTCGGTGTAGTGGTCCGGAAACGCTGTGTGCTCCGGGAACGCTGTGTCATCGGCCATGGTCCCGCTCCCCTCGTATGCCGGGGGCCGCGGCGCGGGACGCCCGTGCGGCGTCGCGCCGCGGACCCGGGGACCGTTGTGATCATTGTGACTCGCCGGGCCCCACGGGGCCAGACGCGACTGCCGGGACTCGGCCCCGGGCGGGATTGTCAGTGGTGGGTGAGAGGCTCGGGGCATGACGATCTCCTCAGCCATCAAGGGCTATTGGGACTCGGCCGCGGCCGGGTTCGACGACGAGCCGGACCACGGTCTGCGCGCCGGGGCGACCCGCGAGGCGTGGTCGGAGCGGCTCGTGTCCTGGCTGCCGCCCTCCCCGTCGGACGTGCTCGACATCGGCTGCGGCACCGGCTCGCTCTCGGCCGTCGCGGCCGGGGCAGGACACCGGGTCACCGGGGTGGACCTGTCACCGCAAATGATCGATAGGGCCCGCGCGAAGCTCACCGCCGCCGGACTCCCGGCCCGGTTCCTCGTGGGGGACGCCGCCGAGCCGCCGACCGGGGACGATCGGTTCGACGCCGTGATCTGCCGTCATCTCGTCTGGACCCTGCCCGATCCGGCGGCGGCCCTGCGCGCTTGGGCCGGACGGCTGCGGCCCGGCGGCACGCTCGTCCTGGTCGAGGGGAGATGGCGGCAGTCCGGCGGCGGCACACCGTACGTGGCCGGGGCGGAAACCCTCCCCTGGCACGGCGGGATCACGGCCGCCGCGCTCACCGAAGCGATCCGCCCGCTCGTCGCGGAGCTGCGCACCGAGGATCTGAGCGGTGACCCCGAGCTGTGGGGCAAGGAGGTGACGGACGAGCGGTACGCGCTGATCGCCCGGGTGTGACCCGGTCATCGGGCAGCGGGACTATGCGGACACGCCCTAGGACTCGGGCAGTTCGGCGCGGACGCGACGGGAGGGGCTGAAGGTGTAGAGACCAAGGACGTCGGGCGGGTCGGCGAGTCCGGGGCCTCCGTCGTCGGCCCAGGTCGCGATGTCGGCGACGGCGTCGGGGTCGTTGACGAGGCCGAGCCAGACCGGGCGGCCACCGGCCCTGCGGCCGTCGGCCGATGGCTGGACGACGACGACATTGGCCTGCTCGCAGACGTCGAGGCAGTCGGTGACCCGGACGGTCGCCTTCCCCTCCAGCGCCGTCCGCAGATCCCGCAGCTGGGCGGCGTGGTCGATGCCGGGGATCTTGGGGGTGCCGCAGCAGCAGCCCCGGCAGACGGTGACGGTGGGGCGTATCGCGCCCGGTGCCGACCCGTCGCGGCGGGAACGTCTGCTCACAAGGTCTCCTCGGGGTCGGTCGGGGCCGCGACGCCCGGCCGTCTCGGCCCGTCGTGCCCGACGATGATCGTAAAGCCCCGGCCGGTGGCCTGAGCACTCGGACCCCGGAGCACTCGGACCTTCGTCGACCCCACCCCCGGTCGCCGTCCCGGTCACCATCCCGGTAGGGCCGGGTTCCCGCGCCCGGATACCCGGCCCTGCCGGTACGCGGCCTCAGTCGCTTCCGCCGCAGCCGCCGCCACCGCACGAGTCCGTACCGACGGCGTCGGCCCAGTCACCAAAATCCTGGGACTTCCGTCCCGGACGGCTCGGTTCCGGACGGGGGCGCGGGCGGGGCGGAACGGGCTTGGAGGCCCCCTTGTCCAGCGCGGCACGCGTCCCGGCCGGCAGCCCCGCCAGCGCCGCGTCGAGCCTCCGCCGGCAGTATCGGTTGAAGCTCCGCCACCGCCGGGTGCGGTCCCCGGGCCACAGGCAGGCGGCGAGCCAGAGCAGAGCGGCGACGGGGAACCACAGCACGACCCACACGGCGGGGTCCCCGTCGACCAGGGGGACGGGCACCCCGGCGGCCAGGGCGTGCGCGCACAGCCCCAGGCTCGTTCCGAAGGCGGCGAACGAAGCGACGACCCGGCTCGGCTCGGCGTACCGGCGCACGTCCGGCCGCCGCCGCTTCAGCAGACGCCGGTACGGCTTGAAAGCGGCCCCGTCCACGATCTTGTACAGGGGGACGCCTGCGGGGCCCCGTCGCCGAAGGGCCGTGAGCAGCTCCGACAGCACCGGGTCGGCCGGGTCGGGAGCGTCCGGTACGGCGGCGATCCCGCCCCGGTCCGACACCTCGACGGCCCCCTCCACGACGAGGAGGCACACGGCCGTCCGCGCGGCGTACCGCTCCCCGCCGAGCTGCCGCGCGGCCTCCACCGGGCCGATCCCCTCGCGTTTGATCCGTCGGATGGTCGCACGGTCGCCGAGTCCCCTGACCCAGCACCAGGCACCCAACCCGCCGTTGAACACCGCCAGACCCAGTAGCCACCAGACCACCGGGCGCCCCTCACCGGTCACCCACTCCATCGTGTTCCCCCGCCCCGGACCGCCGACTAAATAGTAGCCATGACTATAGTCGCCATGTACTTTATTGGCTATGGGTCAAGGTTCACCGGGCCCCACGCCGGGCTTCCTGGTGTGGCGGCTCGCCAACAAGTGGCGTACCGCGGTCGATCGCGCGCTGGCTCCGCTGGGTCTCACCCACGCGCAGTACGCGCTGCTCGCGTCGTTGTACGGCCTCCAGCGCCTCGGCGAGCGGCCCAGTCAGCGACGGCTCGCCGACCACACCGGCCTGGAGGCGCTGTACGTCTCGAAGCTGGCGCGCGCCCTGGAGTCGGCCGGACTGATCGAGCGCGCCCGCGATCCGCGCGATCCGCGCGCCGTACAGCTCGCCCTCACCGAGGAGGGCCGGACCGTCACCCGGCGGGCCGTCACCGTGGTCCAGGAGCTGTTGGGGCGATTGCTGGAGCCCCTCGGCGGCCTGGACGCCGCGCGGACGCGCGCGTTCACCGACGAGCTGACGACCCTGCTCGACGTACCTCTCGCACCACCACCCGTACCGAACGACGAGAGCACTCAGGGGAGAACGCCATGACCACCACCGCACCCGCCGCCGACGCCCGCGTACTCGGGTTGGCGCACTACGCCGCCCGCGGCGTCCTGGAGCATGTCCTGGCCCGGCACGGCGTCACGTTCCAGCAGCAGATCGCGCTGCGCGCCGCCGCGACCGCCGACGCGGCGCGGACACCGGACGATCTCGTCTCATCGGTCCGCGACTCCCTCAAGGCCGATCCGGCCGAGATCCGCGCCACGCTCGACGAACTCCTGGCCAAGGAGCTGCTCGTGGCGGACGGCCCGCATCTGCGCCCCACTGAAGCGGGGCGCGCACTGCTCGCCACCGCCCAGGCGGAGGTCGCCCCCGTCTCCGCCCGGGTCTGGGGCGGGATACCCGCCGACGACCTGGCCGCCGCCGGCCGTGTCCTCACCCTGGTCACCGAGCGCGCCAACGCGGAACTGGCGGCGCTGTCCGCCTGACGGGCGGCGTCCCGCGCCGTCAGCCCGCGTGCGTCCCGAAGACGGCGTCGGCCGGCTCGAAACGGTGCTCCGCCGGTTTCAGCACCTCGTAGAAGTAGCCGAAGTACTCCGTGTCCGCGGTTCCCGTGAGGACGGCCAGCAGGAAGTCGGCGCATCCGGTGTCATGGTGCTCCCAGAGGGGGCCGCGGCCCTCGTTGTAGAGCACGGTCCACTCGTCGGGGTGCCGGCCGGGCCGCACCAGCCAGTACAGGAACGCGCCCGTGCCCTCTTCGTACGCCCAGGGAACGACCCGGGCATCCGGCTCCAGCAGGCAGGCGGGCCTGTCCTCGCCCAGCTCCCACAGGCCGGCCAGGATCTCGTCGCGCTCCTTCACCTGCACGGCGAGGTCGCAGTCGTCGTGGGCGGAGCCGGGGGCGAGGAGCCAGAACGTCTCGTCGAAGACACCGTCACCGTACGTTTCGGCGAGCCTCTTGTAGTCGGCGGGCAGGGCCGTACCGAGAGCGCGCTCGGTACGGGCCCAGTCCACCACGCGCGGCGGACCCGCGGGCGGCGGGCAGAGGCGGACGAGGGCGTCGGTCGCGTTCACGACGCGGACGCTACTACGCCGCCCGGTGGGCCGGTTCCCGCGACCGCGGGGACCGGCCGCCGGAAACCGGCCACCGGGGTCAGCCGTGGGAACCGGGCGCGGGGGTCAGTGCCCGGTGTCCGCTCCGGGCGGCGCCGGGTCGACCGGGTGCCGGGCCAGGGCGTGCACCGTCACGGTCATCCACGGCCAGACGGGCAGGCCCGAGATGATGTCGTGGAGTTCGGTGGGGTCCGCGGCCCGCCACAGGCCCCAGTTCTCGGTGCGGCCCGGTACCCGCCACATCCGGACGAGCCGGCCGTCGGCGGCCAGTTCGGCGGCGCGGCGGCGTTCGGCGGTGGAGACCGCCTCCTTCTGCTCCGGGTCCATGCCGTGGGGCCAGTCGATCCGGATATTGACCAGGAATTCCATGGTGTTCCTTCGCGCGGTAGTGACGGATGGTGCCCGGGGCGCCGGGTCGGGTCAGCTGCCGAAGGGGTCGGCGGGGACCCCGTACTCGGTGATGACGGACTTGGTCTGGAGGAACTCCTCGACGGCCTCGACCCCGTTCTCCCGGCCGAGCCCGGACTGCTTGTGGCCGCCGAACGGCACGGACCAGTGCAACAGCCGGTAGGTGTTCACCCAGACCACTCCGGCCTCCAGACGGCCCGCCACCCGGTGGGCGCGCGCGGCGTCGCGCGTCCAGAGCCCGGCGGCGAGTCCGTACTCCAGGGAGTTGGCGAGGGCCACGGCCTCGTCCTCGGTGGTGAACGGCTGGACGGTGGCGACGGGTCCGAAGACCTCCTCACGGCGGACCGCCGCGTCGGACGGTACGTCGGCGAGGACCGTGGGCAGGTACCAGAAGCCGCCCTCCGTGCCGCCGGTGGTCCGGGGCGGGCGGCCACCGGTGACCGCGCGGGCGCCGGCCGCCACGGCGTCGTCGACGTACTCCTCGACCCGGGCCAGCGCCGCGGCCGAGGCCAGGGGGCCGATCTGGGTGCGGGCGTCGCGCGGGTCGCCGACCCGGAGTTCCGTCACGGCGTCGGCGAAGCGGGCGAGGAACTCCTCGTACACCTCGTCCTGCACGAGGATCCGCGATCCCGCGACACAGGTCTGGCCCGCCGCCGAGAAGGCGCCCTGCCGGGCGGCGGCCACGGCCGCGTCGAGGTCGCCGTCGGCGAAGACGACATGGGCGGACTTGCCCCCGGCCTCGCAGACGAACCGCTTCATCCGGGCGGCGGCCCTGGCCCCGAGTTCCCGGGCCACCGAGGTACTGCCGGTGAAGGTGACCATGGCGACGTCCGGGTGGTCGGTGAGCAGCCGTGCCTCGTCGGCGCCGCCGATGACGGCGGTGACGACGCCGGGTGGGAAGCCGGCCTCCAGCGCCAGTTCGGCGAGGCGGACGGAGGAGGCGGGCGCCTGCGGCGGGGGCTTGAGGACGACGGTGTTGCCGGCGGCGAGGGCGGGGGCGAGCTTCCAGGACCCCAGGGACAGGGCGCCGTTGAAGGGCGTGAGGGCGGCGACGACGCCGAGGGGTTCCCGGCGGATCACCGCGTGTGCGGTGGTGCCGAGGGGACGGGAGCGGTCCTCCAGGGTCTCCGCGACGGCCGCGTAGTAGCGGTACCAGCGGGCGAGTACGGACACCTCCGCCCGGGTGGCCGCGAGCGGTTTGCCGTTGGCGCGGGTCTCCAGGGCGGCGAGTTCGTCCCGGTGCGCGGTGAGTACGTCGCCGAGGCGGTACAGGAGGTCGGCGCGGGCGTGCTGGGGCAGTCCGCCCCAGGAGGGGGAGCGCAGGGCGGCCCGGGCGGCGGCGACCGCGGTGTCCACGGCGCCGGGGTCCTGGTGGGCGGTGGCCCAGCGGGCGCCGGTGGCCGGGTCGACGAGCGGGATCTCCGTACCGGCGGGGTCGGCGCGGCGGGACCCGGTGAACGAGGTCCAGACCGGCGGCGGTCCGGTGTCGGCCTGGCGGTCGGGCGGGGTCATGATGTCGTGGTCCTCTCGATGGTGAGCGCGGCCCGCACGGCGGGCGTGCCGTGGTGGTGGCAGGCCACGGTGTGGTGCTCCGTACCGCCGACCGGGGTGGACGGCGGGGGCTCGGTACGGCACAGGTCGGTGGCGAAGGCGCAGGCCCGCTGGAAGCGGCAGCCGGGCGGCGGGTCGGTGGGGTCCGGGGGTTCGGCGCGCAGCCGGGTGCCCGCGCCGGGCGCGGGGGCACGCGGGTCGGGTACCGGTACGGCGGCGAGCAGGGAGTGGGTGTAGGGGTGGCGGGGTGTGTCGAAGACCGCGGCGCACGGCCCGCTCTCCATGACCCGGCCGCCGTACATGACGACGACCCGGTCGGAGATGTGCCGGACGACGCTCATGTCGTGGGAGATGAAGAGGAAGCTCACCTCGCCGTCCCGGCAGAGGTCCTTGAGGAGGTTGACGATCTGGCCCTGGACGCTGACGTCGAGGGCGGAGACGATCTCGTCGCAGACGATGAAGCGGGGTTCGACCGCCAGCGCGCGGGCGATGGCGGCGCGTTGCCGCTGGCCGCCGGAGAGTTCGTACGGGTAGCGGTCGGCGAGTTCGGGGGCGAGTCCGACCTGGGCGAGCAGTTCGGCGGCGCGGGCCGGGGCCCGCTCCCGGGGGACCGTGCGGTGGACGCGGACGACTTCGCGGATCGTGGCGCCGATGGTCATCCGGGGGTTGAGGCTGGCGTACGGGTCCTGGTGGACGATCTGGACGGCCCGGGGCAGCGACTTGTCGGCGCGGAGCTCGGCGAGCGGGCGGCCCTCGATCAGAACGCGCCCGGCGGCGACCGGGGAGAGGCCCACCAGGGCGCGTCCGGTGGTGGTCTTGCCGCTGCCGCTCTCGCCGACGATGGTGACGATGCCGCGGGCGGGGACGGTGAAGGAGACGCCGTCGACCGCGCGTGCGGTGCCGGTGACCCGGCGCAGCACTCCGGTACGGACGGGGAACCGGACTTCGAGGTCCTCGACCGTGACGGCGTCGGGGGCGGGTGCCGTGCTCGTACGGGTGCTCTCGCGGGTGGTCATACGGGTGCTCCTGCGGGGTGCGGCTCCCCCGCGGCGGCGGGGGCGGGGTAGGGGCAGCGGACGGTGTGGAGGGGGTGCGCGCCGGGCGGCGGGAGCAGTTCGGGTACGGAGTCCGCGCAGGCGGGCCGGGCGTCGGCGCAGCGGGGCTGGAAGGCGCAGCCGGGTGGCGGGTCCGCGGGGTGGGGCGGGAAGCCGGGGATGGCGGGGAGCCGGTCGACCCGGTGGTCCATCCGGGGGACGGAGGCCATCAGGGCGCGGGTGTAGGGGTGGCCGGGGGTGTCGAAGAGTTCGGTGGTGGGCGCGGTTTCGACGATCCGGCCGCCGTACATGACGGCGATCCGGTCGGTGACGCCGGCGACGACTCCCAGGTCGTGGGTGATCAGGACGAGTGCCATCCGCAGTTCCCGGCGGAGGCGGTCGATGAGGCCCAGTACCTGGGCCTGGATGGTGACGTCGAGGGCGGTGGTGGGTTCGTCGGCGATCAGCAGCCGGGGTCCCCGGCTGATCGCCATGGCGATCAGGACCCGCTGGCGCATCCCGCCGGAGAGTTCGTGGGGGTGGGCCCGGAGCCGGTCGCGGGGTCCCGGGATGCCGACCAGGTCGAGGAGTTCGGCGCACCGGTCGGCGGCGGCGCGGCGGGAGTGTCCGTCGTACCGGACGAGGGGTTCGGCCATCTGGGCGCCGATGGTCATCGCCGGGTTGAGCGCGGAGAGGGCGTCCTGCGAGACGAGGGCGATGCCGCTGCCCCGGATCTCCCGGAGCCGCTTCGGGGCGAGTCCGCCGATGTCGCGGCCGTCGAAGGCGATACGTCCCGAGGTCTCGGCGCCCTCGTGGCCGAGCAGGCCGAGGACGGCCAGCATGGTCTGGCTCTTGCCGCAGCCCGATTCGCCGACGACCCCGAGGGCTTCGCCCTCGGCGACGCGGAACGAGACGTCCCGGACGGTCTCCACGGCGGCGCCGGCCCGGCCGGGGTAGGCGACCTTGAGGTGTTCCACTTCGAGAACGGACACGCTGATGCCTCCCGCTAGGCGAGTTTGATCTTGGGGTTGAAGTAGGCCTGGGCCACGTCCACCAGGAAGTTGATGAGGACGAAGGCGACGGCGATGACCAGGATTCCGCCCTGGACCAGGGGGATGTCCCGGCTGGAGACGGCCTGGTGGAGGGCGAGGCCGATACCGGGCCAGGAGAACACGGTCTCGGTGAGGACGGCGCCGCTGAGGAGGAAGCCGGCCTGGAGGCCGATGACGGTGATGACGGAGGGCATCGCGTTGGGCAGCACATGGCGGGTGACGACCCGGAGTTCGCCGACGCCGCGGGACCGGGCGGTGCGGACGTAGTCGTTGCCGATCACCTCCAGTACGGCGGAGCGCGTCATCCTGGCGATCACCGCGAGGGACCAGGCCGAGAGGGTGATCACCGGCAGCACCATGTGGGCCGCGACGTCGAGGGGGCCGCCTCCGCCGATGGAGGTCATCCCGGTGGCCGGGAGCATCCTGAGCTGGAGGGAGAAGACGACGATCAGGACGAGGCCGAACCAGAACGACGGCACGGAGTTGAGGAAGAGGACGCCGACGGTCAGTCCGCGGTCCCGGAGGGATCCCGGCTTCATGGCGGCCCAGGTGCCGATGGCGACCCCGGCGAGGGCCGCGACGACGATGGCGGTGCCGGAGAGCAGGACCGTGTTGAGGAGCCGTTCGGAGATCACCTCCGACACCGGCCGGCCGAAGGAGAGGGAGCGTCCGAGGTCGCCGCCGAGGAGGTTGCCGAGGTAGGTGAAGTAGCGGGAGATCGCGGGTTCGTCGAGGCCGAGGTCGGCGCGGAGCGCCTGCCGGTCCTCCTCGGACGAGGTGGGGCCGAGGAGGGCCGTCGCCTGGTCGCCCGGGATGATCTGGCCGAGTCCGAAGGTGGCGATGGTCACCCCGAGGACGACGGGGATCATCTGGAGCGCCCGGCGCAGGGTGAAGGTCAGCATGGTGCGTCTCCTGGGCTGTTCACGACCGGCTCCGCCGGAGGGTCAGGGGGCGGCGGGGCCCCGCCCCCCCCCCGGGGGGGGCACCGCCAGGCGGGGGGGTACACGGGGCGGCAGCCCCCGCCGCGGGGGGTGTAGACCCCGCCGCCGAGCGCCAGGA
>NZ_JBHYZV010000129.1:0-14400 GCF_042753905.1 Streptomyces sp. NPDC059248
GGCGGTCGCGGTGGTACTGGCCGACCTCGAACAACGCGGCGACGCGAGCATTCTCGTCCGCCGACTGCGGGGCCGCTGAGGGTAGCCTCGCGCTGGCCCCCCCCCCCCAACCCGCTGGGGCCCCCCCTCCCCCCCCCCCCCCTACGCCCACCGGGGGGGGGCCGGGGGCCCCCCCCCCGCTTCGTCGTTCGCGTGCCCCCGCCCGGGGCGGGGGCGCAGCCCGCCGGGGCGGGCGGGCTTACTTCTTGGCGGCCTTCAGTTCCCAGATCTGGAGGTCGGAGGTGGCGTTGAGCAGCTGCTCGACACCGCCGACGCCCTTGCGGGAGGCGACGTACTGCTTGCCCTGCCAGAGCGGGAGTACGGGCACGTCGTCGGCGACGATGTCCTGCATGGTGCTGAACGCGGAGACGGCGGCGGTGCGGTCGGCGTGGCGGCGCGACTGCGGGATGAGGTCGCGGACCTTCTCGCTCACATAGGGCGTGTTGAGGAAGTTGTCCTTGTCGAGGAAGGGCGCGATGTAGTTGTCGGGGTCCGGGAAGTCGGGGAACCAGCCCATGCCGTAGACGGGGTAGTCACCGCGCTTCTGGGCGGCGCGGAACGAGGCCCACTCGACGCCCTTGATCGTCACCGAGAACAGCTTGGAGTCGTTGAGCTGCTTGCGCAGGACCTCGAACTCCCGGGCGGTGCCGGAGCCGTAGCGGTCGGTGGTGTAGTGCAGGTCGAGCTCGACGGGGGTGTTGATGTCGGCGTCGGCGAGGATCTTACGGGCCTTGGCGACGCTGGGCTCGCCGTACTCGTTGTAGAAGGAGTTCTTGTGCGCGCCGATGGTGGCGGGGATCAGGGAGTAGAGCGGCTCGGCGGTGGCGCCGTAGACCTGTCCGGCGATCTGGCCGCGGTCGACGACCGCCGCCATGGCCTGCCGTACCGCCTTGTCCTTCACCTGGGGGGCGTCGGTGTTGAACGCGAGGTAGCGGATGGAGACGCCCGGCATCTCGACGAGTTCGACGTCCTTGCGGGGGTTCTCGGTGAAGTCCCTGATCTGTTCCGGGGACATCTCCCGGGTCATGACGTCGATCTCGCCCTTCTCCAGCGCCTTGCCCATGGCGGTGGAGTCGGGGTAGACGCGCATCTCGACCTTCTCGTTGGCGACCTTGATGTCGCCCCGGTAGGAGTCGTTGCGGCTGAAGACGACCTTGCTGATCCGGTCGTTCTTGACCTCGGCCTTCATCGTGTACGGGCCGGAGCCGTCGACCTGGAAGCCGTTGCGGAGCTTCTTCGCCTGGTAGTTCTTCTTGCTGACGATGCTCGCGGCGGGTGTGGAGAGCTTGTACGGGAAGGTGGCGTCCGGGGTCGAGAGGTGGAAGACGACCTCCTTGTCGCCCTTGGTCTCGATGGTGTCCACGGTGGAGAGCAGACCGGCGACGCCGTCGTCGGAGTCGATGGCGAGGACCCGCTCGATGGAGAACTTGACGTCCTCGGCGGTGACGGCGGTGCCGTCGGCGAACTTCAGCCCGTCGCGCAGCTTGCAGCGGAAGCTCTGGCTGGAGTTGTCGGTGAAGGCGCAGGACTGGGCGGCCTCGGGGGCGGGCTGGCCGCCGGTCTGCGGGGTCCGCATCAGGGTCTGGAGGCTGGGCCGGAGAACGTTCCAGGCGCCGGTGTCGTAGGCGTGTGCCGGGTCGAGGGGCGCCGGGTTGTCCTTGCCGCCCGCGATCTGGTCCGTGGTGCCCACGACGATGGTTCCCCCGCCCGAGGAGCCGCCCTTGGAGTCGCCGCAGGCGACGAGCGCGGGCGCGAGCAGGCCGACGACGGCCGGCAGCACCAAGGTCTTACGGTTCATCCTGGACGTTCTCCTCATCCGGCACTGGGTACTGCGTGCGAGGAGTCCCGCCGCGGCGCCCGTTCGGGGCGGCCCGGCCCGTCCTGGACCCCGGCGGGGCCCGGGTCCCGGGGTTGGTGACGGTTGGTCGACCGCCGGGGTGTGTCGGTGGTGCGGCGAGGACTCGCGAAGACATTAGTCGGCGGTCGCGGGTGACGCCGGGGAGGGCTGACGGGGCCTCGGGCGGGCTGTAATCGCTGAGTGACCGGCCATATCCCGGCCGCGACTCCCGGCCGGGGAATGTTTCGTACAGGACTTCATCAATGCGGACACATAGAACGCCTCGGAGCGTCCTCGGCGGTACCCGGGAGCGCCCCGGGCCGTGCGTCCAGTACACACAGAGTGAGGAATGTCACGCGGGAGAACTTATTCGCACATGACGGCGGGTGACACGGTCTCAGGAGTCGGATCCGGCCATCAGCGCCCGCAGGAAGGGCAGATCGACGGTCTCCAGCGATTCCACCACGATCCGGCCGCGGGCGGGGGCGATCGGGGCCACCGAGGGTACGGCGACCACCCGGCAGCCCGCGGCCTCGGCGGAGGCCACTCCGGTCGCGGTGTCCTCGATGACGGCGCAGCGGTCCGGTGTCACGCCCAGGCCCTGGGCGGCGATCAGATACGGGTCCGGGTGCGGCTTGGTGCGCGGCACCTCGTCGCCGGCGACGGAGAGCGCGAAGTCGTGCGGCAGGGAGTCGAGGACGCGGTCGATGATGCGCCGGTGGGAGGCGGAGACCAGGGCGGTGGGGAGTCCGGCGGCGGTCAGTGCGGTCAGCAGCCGCTCCGCTCCCGGCATCAGCGGAACGCCTTCGCTGATGCGCTTCTCAAAGGCGTCGTTGAGGCGTCCGGTCAGCTCGGGCAGGGTGATACGGGCCCCGGTGACCTCGATGAGGTATCCGGCGCTGCGGGTCATCGGGCCGCCCACGACGACTTCGCGCCAGGCGTCGTCCAGCTGGTGTCCCAGCTCGGCGAAGACCCGTACCTCCGCGTCCCACCAGAAACCCTCCGTGTCCACGAGGGTGCCGTCCATGTCCAGCAGAACGGCCCCGAGGGCCGATCCGTCCGCCGTACGGGCGAGGGACGCGGGGATCGCGCTGGTCATCGGCACACCTCCGGGAGGGACGAGAAGGCCGGTCGGCTCTCCCCTGGTGCTGGGACAGGCGACCGGCCTGCTGTGGACCGACAAGTCTACGACTCCGGCGGCTCGCGCGCCTCCGGATTGTCCACCGGCTTTCGCCATCGGTGTGACGATCCGACTACCGCGCGTTGAAGTACTTGGCCTCCGGGTGGTGGATCACGATGGCGTCCGTGGACTGCTCGGGGTGGAGCTGGAACTCCTCGGAGAGCCGGACGCCGATCCGCTCCGGCTGGAGCAGCTCGGCGATCTTGGCCCGGTCCTCCAGGTCGGGGCACGCACCGTAGCCGAGGGAGAACCGCGCGCCGCGGTACTTGAGGGCGAACATGTCCTCCACGGCGTCGGGGTCCTCGCCGCCGAAGCCCAGTTCGGCGCGGACCCGGGCGTGCCAGTACTCGGCGAGGGCCTCGGCGAGCTGGACGGAGAGCCCGTGCAGTTCCAGATAGTCGCGGTAGGCGTCCCCGGCGAAGAGTTCGGCGGTGGCCTCCCCGATCCGGGAGCCGACGGTGACGACCTGGAAGCCGACGACGTCCCGCTCCCCCGACTCCTCGGGGCGGAAGAAGTCGGCCAGACAGAGCCGGCGGCCCCGGCGCTGGCGCGGGAAGGAGAACCGGGTCCGCTCCGAGCCGTCCTCGTTCAGCACGATGAGGTCGTCGCCCTTGGAGACGCAGGGGAAGTAGCCGTAGACGACGGCGGCTTCGAGCAGATTGCGGGTGTGGAGCTGGTCGAGGAGCCCCCGCAGCCGCGGGCGGCCCTCGTTCTCCACCAGCTCCTCGTAGCTGGGGCCGTCACCGGTCCGGTTCTGCTTGAGCCCCCACTGGCCCTTGAAGAGCGCGCCCTCGTCGAGCCAGGAGGCGTACTCCTTGAGCTGGATGCCCTTGATGACCCGGGTGCCCCAGAACGGCGGCTCGGGTACGGGGTTGTCGACGGCGACGTCGGAGCGGGCCGCGCCCTCCTCGGCGCGGTCCTCGACGACCGCGGGCGCGGTGGCCCGTACCCGCCGCTGCTTCAGCTCGGGCAGGGCGGCGCCGGGGACGCCGCGCTTGACACCGATCAGGGCGTCCATCAGCCGCAGTCCCTCGAAGGCGTCGCGGGCGTAGCGGACCTCGCCCTCGTACAGCTCGTGCAGGTCCTGCTCCACATAGGCGCGGGTGAGGGCGGCACCGCCGAGGATCACGGGGTAGTCCGCCGCGATCTTCCGCTGGTTCATCTCCTCCAGGTTCTCCTTCATGATCACCGTGGATTTGACCAGCAGTCCGGACATGCCGATGACATCGGCCCGGTGCTCCTCGGCGGCGTCCAGGATCGCCGAGACGGGCTGCTTGATGCCGAGGTTGACCACGTTGTAGCCGTTGTTGGAGAGGATGATGTCGACGAGGTTCTTGCCGATGTCGTGGACGTCGCCGCGGACGGTGGCGAGCACGATCGTGCCCTTGCCCTCGGCGTCGGACTTCTCCATATGCGGTTCCAGATAGGCCACCGCGTTCTTCATGACCTCGGCGGACTGGAGGACGAACGGCAGCTGCATCTGTCCGGAGCCGAACAGCTCGCCGACGACCTTCATGCCCTCCAGGAGGGTGTCGTTGACGATGGCGAGGGCGGGCCGCTCGGCCAGCGCCTCGTCGAGGTCGGCCTCCAGCCCCTTCTTCTCGCCGTCGACGATGCGCCGCTGGAGCCGCTCCTCCAGCGGGAGGGCGAGGAGTTCCTCCGTCTTGCCCGCCTTGAGGGACTTGGTGTCCACCCCCTCGAACAGCTCCATCAGCCGCTGGAGGGGGTCGTATCCCTCGGCCCGCCGGTCGTAGATCAGATCGAGGGCGGTGGTGACCTGCTCGTCGTCGAAGCGGGCGATCGGCAGGATCTTGGAGGCGTGGACGATGGCGGAGTCGAGTCCGGCCTTGACGCACTCGTCGAGGAAGACGGAGTTCAGCAGGATCCGGGCGGCCGGGTTGAGGCCGAAGGAGATGTTGGAGAGCCCGAGGGTCGTCTGGACGTCGGGGTGGAGCCGCTTCAGCTCCCGGATGGCCTCGATGGTGTGGATGCCGTCCCGGCGGGACTCCTCCTGGCCGGTGCAGATGGTGAAGGTGAGGGTGTCGATGAGGATGTCGGACTCGTGGATGCCCCAGTTGCCGGTGAGGTCGGTGATCAGCCGTTCGGCGATGGCGACCTTGTGCTCGACGGTACGGGCCTGGCCCTCCTCGTCGATGGTCAGGGCGATCAGGGCCGCGCCGTGCTCCTGGGCCAGCCGGGTGACCTGGGCGAACCGGGAGTCGGGGCCGTCGCCGTCCTCGTAGTTGACGGAGTTGATGACGGCCCGGCCGCCGAGCTTCTCCAGACCGGCCCGGATGACGTCGACCTCGGTGGAGTCCAGGACCAGGGGAAGGGTGGAGGCGGTGGCGAACCGTCCGGCCAGCTCCTCCATATCGGCGACACCGTCCCGGCCCACGTAGTCGACGCAGAGGTCGAGCATATGGGCGCCCTCGCGGATCTGGTCGCGGGCCATCTCGACACAGTCGTCCCAGCGCCCGTCGAGCATCGCCTCACGGAACTTCTTGGAGCCGTTGGCGTTGGTCCGCTCGCCGATCGCCATGTACGAGGTGTCCTGGCGGAACGGGACGGTCTGGTAGAGCGACGCGGCGCCCGGCTCGGGGCGGGCTACGCGCTCGGGGGGCACCACCCCGCGGACCCGCTCCACGACCTGCCGCAGGTGTTCGGGGGTCGTACCGCAGCAGCCGCCGATGAGCGAGAGGGCGTACTCCTGGACGAAGGTCTCCTGGGCGTCCGCCAGGCCCTCGGCGTCCAGCGGGAAGTAGGCGCCGTCCTTGCCGAGGACGGGCAGCCCGGCGTTGGGCATGCAGAGCAGCGGGATCCGGGAGTGGCGGGCGAGATAGCGCAGATGCTCGCTCATCTCCGCCGGGCCGGTGGAGCAGTTCAGCCCGATCATGTCGATGCCGAGCGGTTCGAGGGCGGTGAGCGCGGCACCGATCTCGGAGCCCAGGAGCATGGTGCCGGTGGTCTCGAAGGCCATCGAGCAGAGCAGCGGCAGCTCGGTGCCGGTGGCCGCCATGGCGCGGTGGGCGCCGAGGATCGCGGCCTTGGTCTGGAGCAGGTCCTGGGTGGTCTCGACCAGCAGGGCGTCCGCGCCCCCGGCGATCAGCCCCTCGGCGTTGGCCTGGAAACCGTCGCGCAGCACGGTGTACGGGGCGTGGCCCAGGGTCGGCAGTTTGGTGCCGGGGCCGATCGAGCCGAGGACCCAGCGCTGGCCGCCGCCGGCCGCGGTGTAGGCGTCGGCGACCTCGCGGGCGATCCGGGCACCCGATTCCGAGAGTTCGTGGATCCGGTCGGCGATGTCGTACTCGCCGAGTGCGGAGTGGTTGGCGCCGAAGGTGTTGGTCTCCACGCAGTCGACCCCGGCGTCGAAGTACGCCTCGTGGACCGAGCGGACGATATCGGGGCGGGTGGCGTTGAGGACCTCGTTGCAGCCCTCCAGGTCCTGGAAGTCCTCCAGGGTGGGGTCCTGGTCCTGGAGCATGGTGCCCATCGCTCCGTCGGCGACGACGACCCGGGTGGCGAGGGCCTCGCGGAGCGCGGCGATCCGGGTCCGGCTGTCGGCGGGGGGTACGGAGGGGGTGGGCGACGAGGCCATGAAGGGGCTCCCTGGGCTGCGACGGCTGTCGGCTTTGCGGCTTCCGGTGGGAAGGCGCACGGAGTCAGGGTAACCGGGCCCGGCGGCGCGCGGTGAGGGTGTCCCACGGGGCGGACGGGTGCCGTGGCCTCCGACGACGGCGGACGGGGCGGTCCCGAGGTCCCGCCGCCTCGGGGCCGGGCGGCGGATCGCGGCCGGTCCTGACGGGGGGATCCGGAAAACGGTGGCGGTACGTCCGGTCGGGCGGTGGGCGGCATCGTTGTGTCACCCGTACGGCCGAGGGGGCGCCGGAGGGGCACCTGGGGGACGGCTGAGGGGCGACTCGGCGGCGACTCCCAGGTTTGTGGGGTTCTCGTGAAGCTTTCGGCCGCGAGATACTCGCACAGCGGCATCCTTGGTCGACATCGGCCGATAGTGTTCAGCATTGTCGAACAGCAGTAGGAGAGGGCCGATCCGATGGCGAAGAACATCCAGTCGCTGGAGCGCGCGGCGGCGATGCTGCGACTGCTCGCGGGCGGCGAGCGGCGCCTCGGTCTGTCCGACATCGCGTCGTCACTCGATCTGGCGAAAGGGACCGCGCACGGCATTCTGCGCACCCTCCAGGCCGAGGGCTTCGTCGAGCAGGACCCCGCATCCGGCCGCTACCAGCTCGGCGCGGAGCTGCTGCGCCTGGGCAACAGCTATCTCGACGTCCACGAGCTGCGCGCGCGGGCCCTGGTGTGGACCGACGATCTGGCCCGCTCCAGCGGCGAGAGCGTCCATCTCGGGGTGCTGCACCAGCACGGCGTCCTCATCGTCCACCATGTCTTCCGGCCCGACGACAGCCGTCAGGTGCTGGAGGTGGGGGCGATGCAGCCGCTGCACTCCACGGCCCTGGGCAAGGTCCTGTCGGCGTACGACCCGGTGGCGCACTCCGAGGCGGTCGAGGGGGACCGGAAGACCTTCACCCCGCTGACGGTGACCGGCCTCGACGCGTTCGAGTCCGTGCTGGCCGAGACCCGGGCCCGGGGGTGGGGCTCGGATCTGGAGGAGACCTGGGAGGGGGTGGCCGCGGTGGCAGCCCCCGTCCACGACCGGCGCCGGATGCCGGTGGGCGCGGTCGCGATCACCGGTGCCGTCGAGCGGATCTGCGAGACCGGCCCGGACCGGCGCGAGCTGCGTCCCGAGCTGATCACGGCCGTACGGGAGTGCGCCAGGGCCGTATCGCGCGACCTGGGCGCCGGGCGCTTCTGACCCACCGGGAGCGCCGTACGTACGGTTCTCCCCCGGCGCCGGAGGAGCGCGCCCGGCCCGGCGGCACCGGCCTCGGGAAGGGGCCCCGAGCGGGCCTTGAGCGGGCCGGGAACCGTCCTTGAACCGGCTCTGTACCCGGTCCGGACGAGAACACCGAGCGCGCGCAACGATTCCGGCGCATCATCGGATAACCGTACATTTCCATAGAGTCACCACGCGCCGGGCCGGCCGGTCCGGTGTGGATCCTTCCGCTTTTTTCCGGACTACTGGACCTCCAGCCCTTGACGGCGTGTTTACGCAGAGGAAAACTGCCGTTCATCGGTCGGCATTGTCGAACAGCTGACGGAAAATCGCGTTAGAGTGTGACTGCGCCAAGGACCGATACCGCCCGGTGGCTCCCGCCGCCGGGCGCGAGCCACCGGAGGAGCCGGGGTTCGCCATCCTGGACCAGGACAAAGGAGTCACGGTGTCCAGCTCCAATATCTTCATCGGCGAAGTCATCGGTACCGCCGTTCTCATCCTGCTCGGCGGCGGTGTGGTCGCCGCCGTCTCACTGAAGAAGTCCAAGGCGCGCAATGCCGGCTGGCTGGCCATCACCTTCGGGTGGGGCTTCGCCGTGATGACAGCCGTGTACATGACCACTTCCCTCTCCGGCGCGCATCTGAACCCCGCCGTCACCCTGGGTATCGCGATCACGGACGGCACCTGGTCGAAGGTCCCGGTCTACGTCGCGGGCCAGATGGTCGGCGCGATGATCGGCGCCGCACTGGTCGTGGTCGTGTACTACGGGCAGTTCATGGCCCATCTCACCGACCCCGAGATCGTCAGCGACGTCGACGACAAGCCCATCGAGGGCCCCCACGGCGGCACCAAGGCCGGACCGGTCCTCGGCATCTTCTCGACCGGCCCCGAGATCCGGGTCGCCTGGCAGAACCTGGCCACCGAGATCATCGGCACCGCCGTCCTGGTGCTGGCCGTGCTCACCCAGGGCCTCAACGCCGAGGGCAAGGGCCTGAGCACACTCGGCGCGCTGATCACCGCCTTCGTCGTGGTCGGTATCGGCCTCTCGCTCGGCGGTCCCACGGGCTACGCCATCAACCCGGCCCGTGACCTCGGCCCCCGGATCGTCCACGCGCTGCTCCCGCTGCCCAACAAGGGCAAGTCCGACTGGGGCTACGCCTGGATCCCCGTACTGGGTCCGCTCACGGGCGGAGCCCTCGCGGCGGGTATCTACGAACTGGCGTTCACGTGAACCGGGAAACGACTCATGTGAAGCGGTCGACCGCCGCGATATCCGAGCCGGCCGATACCCCCGAGAAGTCTGAGAACCCTGAGACCTCCGAGCAGGAGCACCCCGTGACCGACGCACACACCGCCGGACCCTTCATCGCCGCCATCGACCAGGGCACCACGTCCAGTCGCTGCATCGTCTTCGACAAGGACGGCCGGATCGTCTCGGTCGACCAGAAGGAGCACGAGCAGATCTTCCCGAAGCCGGGCTGGGTCGAGCACGACGCCACCGAGATCTGGACCAATGTCCAGGAAGTCGTGGCGGGCGCCCTCGCCAAGGCCGGGATCACCCGGGACGACGTCAAGGCCATCGGCATCACCAACCAGCGCGAGACCACCCTGCTGTGGGACCGCGCCACCGGTGAGCCCGTGCACAACGCCATCGTCTGGCAGGACACCCGTACCGACGGGCTCTGCAAGGAGCTGGGCCGCAACGTCGGCCAGGACCGCTTCCGCCGGGAGACCGGGCTCCCGCTGGCCAGCTACTTCGCCGGGCCGAAGGTCCGCTGGCTGCTCGACAACGTCGAGGGCCTGCGCGAGCGCGCCGAGCGGGGCGAGATCCTCTTCGGCACCATGGACTCCTGGGTCATCTGGAATCTGACCGGCGGCGTCGACGGCGGTGTCCACGTCACCGACGTCACCAACGCCTCCCGCACCATGCTGATGAATCTGCACACCATGGCGTGGGACGACAAGATCCTCAGCTCCATGGAGATCCCGGCCGGCCTCCTGCCGGAGATCCGCTCCTCCTCCGAGGTGTACGGCACCGCCAAGGGCGGCGTCCTCGACGGCATCCCCGTCGCCTCCGCGCTCGGCGACCAGCAGGCGGCCCTCTTCGGCCAGACCTGCTTCTCCGAGGGCGAGGCCAAGTCCACGTACGGCACCGGCACCTTCATGCTGATGAACACCGGCGGCACCCCGGTGAACTCGTACAACGGACTGCTGACCACGGTGGGCTACCAGATCGGCGACCAGGACGTGGTCTACGCCCTGGAGGGCTCGATCGCCGTCACCGGCTCGCTCGTCCAGTGGATGCGCGACCAGATGGGCCTGATCAAGTCGGCCGCCGAGATCGAGACCCTCGCCCTGTCGGTCGAGGACAACGGCGGCGCCTATGTCGTCCCCGCGTTCTCCGGCCTCTTCGCCCCGTACTGGCGCTCCGACGCCCGGGGAGTGATCGCCGGTCTGACCCGGTACGTCACCAAGGCCCACATCGCCCGCGCGGTGCTGGAGGCCACCGCCTGGCAGACCCGTGAGATCACCGACGCCATGACCAAGGACTCCGGCGTCGAACTGACCGCCCTCAAGGTCGACGGCGGCATGACCTCCAACAATCTGCTGATGCAGACGCTCGCCGATGTCCTGGACGCCCCCGTCGTGCGTCCGATGGTCGCCGAGACCACCTGCCTCGGCGCGGCCTACGCGGCCGGGCTCGCGGTCGGCTTCTGGCCGGACACCGACGCGCTGCGCGCCAACTGGCGCCGGGCCGCCGAATGGACCCCTCGCATGGACGCCGACCGGCGTCAGAGCGAATACAAGAACTGGCTCAAGGCCGTCGAGCGGACCATGGGCTGGATCGAGCACGAGGAGTAATCGAACATGACCACCCTGCAGAGCGTCCCGGCCCTCGGGACGCACCCGGCCGCCGGTTCCCTGCCGAGCCGTGCCGAGACCCGGGAACAGCTTGCCCTGGCGACCTACGACCTCCTGGTGATCGGCGGCGGCATCCTGGGCATCTCCACCGCCTGGCATGCCGCTCAGGCCGGGCTGCGGGTGGCCCTGGTGGACGCCGGCGACTTCGCCAGCGCCACCTCCTCCGCCTCCTCCAAGCTCCTCCACGGCGGTCTGCGCTACCTCCAGACCGGCGCGGTGAAGCTCGTCGCGGAGAACCACTTCGAGCGGCGGGCGGTCTCCCGCGAGGTCGCCCCCCACCTCGCCAACCCGCTCACCTTCTACCTGCCCGTCTACAAGGGCGGACCGCACGGCGCCGCCAAGCTCGGCGCCGGGGTGTTCGCGTACTCCGCCCTCTCCGCCTTCGGCGACGGCGTCGGCCATGTCATCAGCCCGTCCAGGGCCCGCCGCGACGTACCCGAGCTGCGGACCGAGAACCTGAAGGCCGTCGCCGTCTACGGCGACGACCAGATGAACGACGCCCGGATGGCGCTGATGACGGTCCGCGCCGCCGTCGCCGCGGGCGCCACCGTCCTCAACCACGCCGAGGTCACCGGCCTCCGGTTCACCCGGGGCCGGGTCAGCGGCGCCGAGCTGCGGGACCGTACCGACGGCACCGAGTTCGGCGTCGGCGCCCGGCTGGTGCTCAACGCCACCGGCCCGTGGGTGGACCACCTGCGCCGTATGGAGGACCCGAACGCGGCCCCCTCGATCCGGCTCTCCAAGGGCGCGCACCTGGTCCTCAAGCGCACCTCGCCCTGGCGGGCGGCGCTGGCCACCCCGATCGACAAGTACCGCATCACCTTCGCCCTCCCCTGGGAGGACATGCTCCTGCTCGGCACCACCGACGAGGTGTACGAGGGCGACCCCGCCGATGTCGCCGTCACCGAGAAGGACACCGCGCAGATCCTCGACGAGGCCGCGTTCTCCGTCCGCGACCAGCAGCTCTCGCGCGATCTGATCACATACTCCTTCGCCGGTCTGCGGGTCCTGCCCGGCGGCCCCGGCGACACCTCCCAGGCCAAGCGGGAGACCGTGGTCTCCGAGGGCCGGGGCGGCATGCTCTCGATCGCGGGCGGCAAGTGGACCACGTTCCGCCACATCGGCCGGACGATCATGAACAAGCTGGCCACCCTGCCCGGACAGCCGCTGGCCGAGGACATGACCCCGATGTCCGGTCTGCCGCGCAAGCTGCCGCTGCCAGGCATAGCCAACCCGCGGGCGGTGGAGCACCGGCTGCTGGTCGACGGCCCGGCCCCCGGCCCCCGGATGGCCGCGGACACCGCCCGTCACCTCGCCACCCACTACGGGTCCCTCGCCTTCGACATCGCCCGGCTCGCCAACGACGACCCGGCGCTGGCGGAGCGGATCCACCCGGAGGCGCCGGAGATCTGGGCGCAGGTCGTGTACGCGCGCGACCACGAGTGGGCCGAGACGGCGGAGGACGTGCTGCGCCGCCGGACCACCCTGACGATCCGCGGCCTGGCCACGGACGAGATCACGGCGAAGGTGGAGGGCGTCCTGGGGCGCCGCTCCTGACCCGATCGCTCCCCGACGCGGGCGGCTCCGGACGGAGCCGCCCGCGTCCTGTTGGAGGCGCTCCGCTTCGTCGTCGGGTCCCGCACCGTCGGTCGAGGCGCTGATCGCCGCCGATCTCGCGTTCCACCGGGGCATCGCCCACTGGTCGGGGAACGCGGTGCTGTGCGCCCTGCTCGACGGGTTGTCGGGCCCCGCGACCCGGGCCCGGATCTGGCGGGCCCTGGCGCTTGAGGGCGCGGCCGGCCGGATCGTCGACGAGCACCGGGCCATCCTCGGGGCGCTGCGCGACGGGGACGCGGAGGCGGCGCGCTCCCGGGCGACCGTCCATATCGCGGGCGCGGAGCGGTGGCTCCGGAGCGCCCCGGGCCCGCCTCGGGAACCCAACGGCCGCCGGGGCGGCGGTCGTTGAAGGACCGCTGACGGACCGCTGACGGACTACTGATGGGCGGCCGATGGGCGGCCGGCGGCCGTTCCGCCCCCGGACAGCTCGGATGTATCCGCGGTGTGCCCGTCGGGGAGACGAACGGTGTCCCATTCACCCGGGCGTGCACGAGGGCTGCGGCGCCACCGCCCGCAAGCCGTAAGGTTGGGGCGTACGAGAGGGAACTTCGGAAGGAGGCACTGGGTGATCGAGCTCGAGGGGGTACCCGAGCTGATCGACCCGGTCATGGTGGCCGCGTTCGAGGGCTGGAACGACGCCGGCGACGCCGCCTCCACCGCGGTCGGGCATCTGGACCGGGAATGGAAGGGCGAGGTCTTCGCGGCGCTCGACGCCGAGGACTACTACGACTTCCAGGTCAACCGGCCCACGGTGTACATGGACGGCGGGGCACGGAAGATCACCTGGCCCACGACACGGCTCTCGGTGGTCCGGGTCGGCGGCGACAAGCCGCGCGATCTGGTACTGGTCCGCGGCATCGAACCGTCGATGCGCTGGCGTTCGTTCTGCAACGAGATCCTCGGCTTCGCCCATGAACTGGGGGTGGAGATGGTGGTGATCCTGGGCGCGCTGCTCGGGGACACCCCGCACACCCGTCCGGTACCGGTCAGCGGCATCACCTCCGATCCCGATCTGGCGCGGGCGATGGACCTGGAGGAGACCCGGTACGAGGGGCCCACGGGCATCGTCGGCATCCTCCAGGAGGCGTGCACGCACGCGGGGGTGCCCGCGGTGAGTCTGTGGGCCGCGGTGCCGCACTACGTGTCGCAGCCGCCGAACCCGAAGGCGACGCTGGCGCTGCTGAACCGGCTGGAGGATCTGATCGGGCTGCGGATCCCGCTGGGCGAACTGCCCGAGGACGCGCGGGCGTGGCAGTTGGGCGTGGACCAACTCGCGGCCGAGGACTCGGAGGTGGCGGAGTACGTCCAGACGCTGGAGGAGGCCCGGGACACGGCGGAGCTGCCGGAGGCGTCGGGCGAGGCCATCGCCCGGGAGTTCGAGCGCTATCTGCGGCGGCGGGACGGTGGTCCCGGCGGCGCCGGCGGGCCCGGTACGGGTCCGGGGGTCGCCTCGGCCTCCGATTCCACCGAGCCGGGCGCGGGCGGTCCCGGTGGTCCGGCCGGTGGCGCCTATCTGCGCGATCCGTCGTCCGGGCTCGGCCGGTCGCAGAAGGGCCGGTGGCCGAGCGGCGACGAGTCGGCGGGTCCGGCGGAGGCCGAAGCCGCCGATACGGCGGAAGCGGATACCGCGGACGGGTCCGCCGAGTCCGCCGAGTCCGCCGGTGGTTCCTCCGGGGACACCGGTACGGCGGACGGATCCGGGGACTCCCGGGAATCCGGCGCACCGGGTGACCGGCCGGTGGCCCCCGAAGACGCCGGGGAGCCCGAGGGCGACGAAGGCACCGGAGACGCCGGGGACGCGGTGACGGACGGCGGTCCCGACGAATCCGGTGACGTCGGTGACGCCGGTGACGCCGGTGACTCCGACGTATCGGACGCGTCCGGTGACTCCGGCAACTCCGGCAGGAAGAAGGACTGAGGCCCGTCCGGGTCCGGGTGAGGGGCGGTGCCGCATAG
>NZ_JBHYZV010000130.1:0-13169 GCF_042753905.1 Streptomyces sp. NPDC059248
GGCCGCCGGGCCCGCCGTGGTAAGGAGGGGGCGGGCCCGGCGGCCGGGTGTCGCGGCGGCGTCTCAGGGGACGCAGACCACGTTCTTGCACTGCGCCGCCTGGCCGTTGCCGCTCGCCCGGTTGCCGCCGCCGTCGATATTGCCCGGGTCGGCGGAGACGCCCCAGCCCTTGTTGTCGCGGGCGATATTGCCCCGGAGGGTGTGGGCGGCCTTGGAGACGGAGATTCCGTCGCTCTGGTTGACGCTGGTCGTGTTCTCGATCAGCCGGTTGCCGGTCGCGGCGGGCGCGTCCCCGACGACGTAGATGCCCTGGGCGCCGTTGTTGTTGGCGTCGTTGCGCCGGAGCTCGTTGTTGAGGGAGAGCCCCAGCTGGATCCCGATCCCGGTGGTGTTGCTGGCGTTGTTGGACTGGATCAGGTTGTTGTTGGCGGAGCTGAGCTCGATACCGCCGGTGTTCCCCCTGACGTCGTTGCCGGTGACCGTGGTGTGGTGGGCCGCCTGGAGGACGATGCCGCTGTCCCCGGCGTTCCGCAGCGTGTTGGAGAGCACCCGGTTGCCGGTGGAGTCGGCGACGATCAGCCCGGCGTCGGCGCTCCGGTCCGATGTGTTGCCCTGGACGAGGTTGTTGTTCGAGCCCAGGCGCAGGGTCACGGCGGCGTCGCCGCTGGTGCCGAGAGTGTTGACCAGCAGACTGTTGGTGCCGGAGCCCTCCAGGGCCAGGGCGTTGCCTCCGCTGCCGGTGATCCGGTTTCCCTCGATCCGGTTGCCCGCGGAGTTCTGGACGTACGCGCCCTGCCCCTGATTGGCGGTGAGGGTATTGCCGGTGATCACATTGCTGCCCGATCCGCCGATGATCGTGATACCCCGGTGACTCTGCCGGTCGATGAGGTTGTTGCGCACCTGGTTGTTGGTGTGGGCGGAGTTGAGTTCGATACCGGAGAATTCATTGTTCTGGATGGTGAGCTTTTCGACGATGTTGCCCGCCGTACCGGCGTTGAGTCGTACACCGTAGTCGAACTGCTGCACCCGGCCGGGCGCGGCCGCGCTGTTGGTGAGGGTGACGCCGGCGAATCCGTTGTTGCGGATCCCGGCGCCGAGACCGACCCCGTCGATCGTGCGTCCGTTGAGGTCGACGGTGATACCGCCGGCGCCGACGACGAGCCCGTCACCCGGACAGTTCAGCAGGTCGGCGCTGAGGACGACGCTGGTCGTGACGGTCTGACCGCAGGTGAGCACCGTGGCGTTCGCGGTCTGCGCGGGTGCCGCGACGACCAGGAGCGCGGTGGCCCCCAGCGTCGCCGCCCAGCGTGGGAAAGCCGCTCCGGAAAGGCGGATCATGCCGAGACTCCTTTGCCTTGGCGTGCCAACCGGCCTCGTGGGCCGGGTCCGGCCCACGAGGTTGGTGAACGAGGCGGAGGCCGCCCCCCGGACAGCGTCAAGGGAAAGAAATCCATGGGCTATGAAACGGCAAAGAATGACCAAAGTCGGGTGGAGGTTGACTGAATCTTTTATCGGTATCGAAGATTCCGAACCCGCTTGTCCATGATTGTTTTCGAAAGTGTTGTACGAGATCACGATGAGCGGGCACGGAAACCCCCGTACTCCATCGCCCTGTTGATCGAAAAGTCAGTAAGGGGCGCGGCGAGTCGCCGGTGCCTACTCGGCGAGCAGCAGCGCCGTTCCGAGGGCGATCAGCCGCTCCTCCGACGCGGGACCGGGGGCGGAGTCGGAGCGGACCACGAAGTGGATCATCGAGTGGGCCGAGTGGACCGTGGTCCGCAGGTCCGCCGGGTCCCAGCCGGTCCGGACGGCGCCCAGGGCCTGGACCCACACATCGAGGTAGTCCGCCTGGTAGCGGCGCAGGGTGACCCGTTCCTTGTCGGGCAGCTGGCGGCTCTCATGGGTGAGGATGCCCACGAGGTGCCGGTGCTCGACGGTCACCTCGACATGGGCGCGCAGCAGCAGCTCCAGCGCCTCGCGCGGATCGCGGGCGCGGGCCAGGGCCTGGTCGGCGCTCGTCCGCAGACGCTCGCCGCCGCGGTTCATCGCGGCGACCAGCATGTCGGTCTTGCCGGGGAAGTGCCGGTAGACGCCGGAGGCGACGATCCCGGCGGCCTCGCCGATGTCGGCCATGGTGACGGACTGGTAGCCCCGCTCGTCGAAGAGCCGGATCGCCTCGGTGAGGAGCTGGTCCCGGCGGGGCCTGCGCACGCCCGACGCGGTGCCGTAGCCGTCGCCCCGGGGCGGCCGTGCGGCCGGGTCCGGCTCCGGGAGCGGGCAGTGGGCCACGGCCGACGCGAGCCGGACGATCAGCCGTTCGTTCCTGCGGCCGGGGACACCACGACGTTGGGACTGTCCGCCGAGCGCGCCGAGCACGGCCCTGGCGACCAGCTCGGAGTCGGCGGCGTCGAGTTCGGGCCGCTCCGCCGTGAGATGGGGGACGAAGTCCGTCACGATGTCCGCCTGGCGTTCGAGGACGGCGAGCCGCTGGGGGCCCTCCAGATTGCGGGCCTCCCGCTCCCACACCATCAGCAGGCTCTGCGGGCCGGTCACCAGCGCCGCGAGGGACCGGATGGCCGTATCGAGGTCGGCTGCGTCGCGGATGGCGGTGTCGACGGTGTCGAAGCCGTCCTGGATCGCGTGCAGGAGCAGCTCCTGCTTGCCGCGGTAGTGGTAGTAGAGCGCGGCCGGGGTGATGCCCAGGGCCTCGGCGACCTGGGCGACGGAGACATTGTGGTAGCCGTGCCGCAGGAAGAGTTCGGCGGCGGCGGAGCGGATGAGGGCCTTGCGGTTGGGTGGTCGGCGCGCTGCCACGTCTCGCCTCGCCCCTCCGCTGAGTGATGGCCGGTGAGGCCGGTCCGCCGTCGGTCCCGGGGAGAGCCCCGGGCGCGCCAGGTTATCGAACCGGCCCCTCACGATCGTCCGGTGGGGGACCTACAGGCCCATGTCCTTGGCGATGATCGTCTTCATGACCTCGCTGGTGCCGCCGTAGATGCGGTTGACGCGGATATCGGCGTACATCCGGGCCACCGCGTACTCGCGCATATAGCCGTAGCCGCCGTGGAGCTGGAGGCACCGGTCGATGACCCGGCCCGCGGCCTCGGTGCCGTGGAGCTTGACGCGGGCCGCGTCGGCGGGCGTGAGGTCGCCGGACTCCTCCAGATCCATCGCCCGGTCGCAGAGCGCCTGGGCGGCGGTGGTGTCCGTGTCGCACTCGGCGAGGACGAACTTGGTGTTCTGGAAGGAGGCCACCGGCCGGTCGAAGACGGTCCGCTGAAGGACGTACTCCCTGGTGAAGTCGATGGCCGCCCGGGCCCGCGCCACGGCCTCGACACCGATGGCCAGCCGCTCCCGGGTGAGATTGCGCCCCAGGTACGAGAAGCCCTCGCCCTCCTCGCCGAGCAGGTTCTCCACCGGCACCCGTACATCGGTGAAGGACAGCTCGTTGGTGTCGGAGGAGCGCAGGCCGATCTTCTCCAGCTTGCGGCCGAACGCGAAGCCCTCGGCGTCCGTCGGGACGACCAGCAGACTCAGTCCGGCGCGGCGGTTCTCCGGCGTCGCGGGGGAGGTACGGGCGGCGACCACGCACAGTTCGGAGTTGCGGGCCCCGGTGATGAAGGTCTTGGCGCCGTTGAGCACGTAGTGCGTGCCGTCCCCGGACAGTTTGGCGGTGGTCCGGATGCCCGCCAGATCGGAGCCGGTCCCGGGCTCCGTCATCGCCACGCACAGCATGATGTCGCCGGTGGCGATCCCGGGCAGCCAGCGCTTCCGCTGCTCCTCGTCGGCGAGGTGGAGCAGATACGGGAGCACGATACTGGTACTCACCCCGTAGTGGCCGAGCATGACGCCCGCGTACGCGCACTCCTCGTTGAGGACGGCCTGGTACTTGTAGCCGGTCTCGCCGGGACCGCCGTACTCCTCGGGGATGCCGAAGCCCATCACGCCGAGGGCGCCCAGCTTGCGGAAGAGGTCACGGGGCGGCAGCCCCGCCTCCTCCCAGGCCTCGAAGTGGGGGACCACCTCCTTGCCGATGAAGTCCCGGATCATCGCCCGGAAGGCTTCGTGGTCCTCGGTGAAGACGGTGCGCTTCATGGATGTCGTCACGTTCCTGTACGAGTGCGGAAGGGAGTCGGGAAGCAAGGGGCTCAGGGGGATCAGGGCGTGCCGGGGCGCGCGGTGTCCCGGAGGACGCGCTTGAGGATCTTCCCGGCGGCCGATGTGGGCAGGGCGTCGACGAACTCGACGGACCGGGGCGCCTTGTAGCGGGCGATGAGGGACCTCGTATGCGCCTGGATGTCCTCCAGGGTGGCCGTACGGCCCGGCCTGAGGACGACGACGGCGTGGACCCGTTCGTTCCAGCGGTCGTCGGGGACTCCGATCACGGCGCACGCGGCCACCGCGGGATGGGCGGCGAGCGCGTTCTCGACCTCGGCGGAGTACACGTTCTCCCCACCGGTGATGATCATGTCCTTGATGCGGTCGACGATGTAGAGATAGCCGTCCTCGTCGAGACGGCCGGCGTCCCCGGTGTGCATCCAGCCGTCGCGCAGCGCCCGCGCCGTCTCCTCGGGCTTCCCCCAGTAGCCGAGCATCACATGGTCGCCGCGGGTCGCGATCTCGCCGACCTCCCCGGGCGGCAGCCGGGATCCGTCCGGGCCCAGGACGGCGATCTCCACCGTGGGCGTGGCGCGCCCCGCGGAGCGCAGCCGGGGGGCGTCCCGGGTGTGTTCCTCACGGCCGAGGACGGTGAGGACACCCGTCTCCGTCATCCCGTAGCCCTGGGAGAAACCGGCCCCGGGGAAGGTCTCCATCGCCCGCCGCAGCAGGGTGTCGGAGCTGGCGGCGCCGCCGTAGGTGATGCTGCGCAGGCTGGCGACGTCGTGGTCGGCGAGGTCGGGGTGGTCGCAGACGAGCTGCACCATCAGGGGGACCAGGATGCAGGTGGTGACCCGGTGGCGTCCGACGGCGTCGAGGAAGCCCTCGGGGGTGAAGACGGGGAGGAACACCACGGTCCCGCCCATGAGGAGCTGGGCGTACCAGCTGCAGAAGGCGGCGATGTGGAACAGCGGCGCGGTCAGCAGGGTGACTCCGCCGCGGTCGACGTTGCGCATCCCCAGCATGGAGCCGTGGAGTGAGCTGCGCAGCCCCCGGTGGCTGACCATCACGCCCTTGGGCAGCCCGGTGGTGCCGCCCGTGTAGAGGAGGAGGGCGAGCGTCTCGCCGCCGTACCGTCCGTCGGGTACGGGTTCGGAGGCGCGGACCAGGTCCTCGTAGGGCACCATGCCGTCGGGCGCGGGTCCGTCGCCGCAGTGGACGACGGTACGCAGGCCGGGGCAGCGCTCGCGCAGCTCGGCCACGACCCCGGTGAACGCGTCGTCGACCAGGAGCACTTCGGTACCCGAGTCGTTGACGGCGTACGCCATCTCGGCGGGGGACCAGCGGACGTTGATCGGGTGGGCCGCCGCGCCCGCCCACCAGCATCCGAAGAAGTACTCGTGGACCCGGTCGGAGTTGAGCGCGAGCATCCCCACCCGGTCGCCCGCGACCACGCCGAGGCCCTGGAGGGCCGAGGCCAGCCGGGCGACCCGGTCCGCGATCTGCCGGGCGGTCCTGACCCGCTCACCGCATACGGTCATCGGCGCGTCGGGGAGTTGCTGGAGTGCTCTGTGAAGCGGCTGGGTGAGGTACACGTCATCCTCCAGGGACGACCCGGCGGCGTCGACGGGTCACGGGGCGGAGCACGGGGGTGTGGGGGAGGGGCCCGTCCGGCCGCCGAGGGGAGGCCGGACGGACGGGGACGTACCGGGCAGGGGGTTCAGCGCTGGCCCGCGTCGACGGTCAGGGTCTGTCCGGAGACGTAGTTCGCGTCCTGAGTGCAGAGCAGATAGACCGCGCCCGCGGCCTCCTCGGGGGTGCCGGGACGGCCGAGCGGGATGGTGCGGGCGAGCGTCTCGGCGACCTGGGGGTTGATCCCGACCTGGAGCTTGCGGCCCTCGATCTCGACGAACGTCTTGTCGGCGGCGGTGGCCTCCGTCATCCGGGTGAGGATCCAGCCGTACGCGACCGCATTGACATTGACCTTGTAGCGCCCCCACTCCTTGGCCATGGTCTTGGTGAGACCGATGACGCCCGCTTTGGCGGAGGAGTAGTTGGCCTGCCCCGGGTTGCCCGCGAGACCGGAGGTCGAGGAGACGTTGACGACCTTGCGGTGGTAGTCGACGGGGTTGTTGCGGAAGTACGGCTGCGCCGCCCGCAAGATCCGGAAGGGGGCCTTCAGATGGACGTCGAGGATGGCGTCCCACTGCTCGTCCGTCATCTTCTGGATGACGGTGTCCCAGGTGTAGCCGGCGTTGTTGACGATGATGTCCAGGCCGCCGAAGGACTCGACGGCGGTGGCGACGAACCGCTCGGCGAACCCTTCCTCCGTGACGGATCCGGCGCAGACGACGGCGGACCCGCCGGCCGTCTTGATATCGGCCGCGGTCTCCTCGGCCGGGGCGGGGTCGAGGTCGTTGACCACGACGGAGGCGCCTTCGGACGCCAGTTTGAGCGCGATCGCGCGGCCGATGCCGCGTCCCGAGCCGGAGACGAGGGCGACTTTGCCGTCCAGGGTTCCCATGATGCGAGTTCCTTCGTGCGTGGTGGGTCAGGCGAGGGAGACGACGGCGGTGCCCCGCAGGGTGACCGTGCCGTCGGGCAGGCTCATGGTGAGGTCGAGCTCGGCGAGGCCGTCCGCGACCCCGGTCACGGTGCCGCGGCAGACCGGCGCCGTGTTCACCGGGGTGATCGCGGCGAAGCGGACGCGGTAGGCGTGGATACGTTCCTGCGGCACCCAGCCGGTCAGCAGCCGGCCGAGGTACGCCATCGAGAGCATGCCGTGCGTGAAGACGTCGTCGATGCCCACGGCCCGGCAGGCGTCGATGTCGACATGGGCCGGGTTGTGGTCGCCCGAGGCACCGGCGTAGAGGGCGAGCGTCGTCCGGGTGATCTTCGGGACGTCCAGCTCGAAGGTGTCCCCGGGGGACAACTGGAGAGTGCTCATACGGAGGGCTCCTCGCCGGTCCGGTTGCGGATGACGGCCGACGCGGTGAGCCGTGCGACGAGTTCGCCGCGCCGGTTCACCTCCGTACTGCGCACCAGGAACTGGAGCGCGCCGCCCTTCTTCTCGTAGACGTCGGAGATCCGGGTGGAGTACGTCAGCGTGTCGCCCGCGTACACCGGGGCGAAGTACTCGAAGCCCTGCTCGCCGTGGAGGACGGTGACGGGGTCGATGCCCAGGTCCTCCAGATACTCGAAGGGGTTGGGCACCTCCATCCCCAGACAGAACAGGAAGGTCGGGGGGATGGGGAGGTCCGGATGACCGGCGGCGCGGGCCGCTTCGAGGTCGGAGTGGACCGGGTCGGTCTGGCCGGTCGCCTTGGCGAAGAACCGCAGCCGTCCGCGTTCGACGTCGACGACCAGTTCGGGGTATTTCGTTCCGATGATGGATCGGTCCAGGGGCATGGTCAGGAGACCTTCTCGTAGAGGGTGACGACGCCGACGCCGCCGAGTCCGAGGTTGTGCTGGAGCGCCAGCGTCACACCGTCGACCTGCCGGTCCCCGGCCTCGCCGCGCAGCTGCCACACCAGCTCGGCGCATTGCGCGAGACCGGTGGCGCCCAGCGGATGCCCCTTGGACATCAGACCGCCCGAGGTGCCGACGACGACCCGGCCGCCGTAGGTGTTGTCGCCGTCGGCGACGAACTTCTCCGAGCCGCCCTCCTCGCAGAGCCCCAGCGCCTCATAGGTGAGGACCTCGTTGACGGTGAAGCAGTCGTGCAGCTCGACGACCCCGATATCGCGCGGGTCGACTCCGGCGACCTCGTAGACCTGCCGGGAGGCCGACCGGGTCAGCCCCGCGCCCACCAGCTCGATCATGCTCTTCTCGTCGAAGGTGCCGGGCCGGTCGGAGCTCATCGCCTGGGCCTTGAACGCCACGTCCACCCGGAGCCCGTGGCGCCGCGCGAAGGCGTCGCTGCAGACGATCGCGGCCGCCGCGCCGCAGGTGGGCGGGCAGGCCTGCAGCCGGGTGACGGGGCCGAAGATATGCGGCGATTCCATCACCTCCTGCTCCGTGACCGGGTCGCGGAACACCGAGTACGGGTTGTTCGCCGCATGGGTACGGGACTTGACGGCGATCTTCGCGAAGAGCCGGGGATCCACGCCGTACTTCTCGACGTACTCCGCGCCCGCGCCCCCGAACAGCTGGGCCGCCCGGGGCAGCGAATCGTCGATCCCGTGCAGCTCGTCGAGCAGCTCGTTGAAGCGGGTGGTGGGGCTCGGCCGGTCGTTCCAGTGCGTGGTGAGCGCTCCGCGCTGCATCTGCTCGAAGCCGACGGCCAGGGCGCATTCGACCGCCCCGGACTCGACGGCCTGCCGGGCCAGCCACAGCGCGGAGGAGCCCGTCGCGCAGTTGTTGTTCACGTTGATCACGGGGATCCCGGTCATCCCGACCCGGTAGAGCGCGGCCTGCCCGCTCGTGGAGTCGCCGTACACATAGCCGGCGTAGGCCTGCTGCACCTGGTCGTAGGGAATGCCCGCGTCGTCGAGCGCCGCGCGTACCGCGCGGGCGCCCATCACGTCGTACGCGTCACTGCGGCCCGGTTTGGTGAACGGGATCATCCCGACACCGGCCACGAGGACTCGGCGACTCATCGCACCTCCAAGATGGAGTGAGTGGTGTGAATGCATATTCAGTTTTTTCTTGAAACACCTTGGTGTCAAGGGGTCTGCACCGAGCAAACCTGCGAAGAGTCGTTCGAAAGGAGGGCCCGCTTCCGGGCAGGGGGCGGCGCGGGAGGAAGGGTGGGTGCGGTTACGGGCGCGGAGGTGCCGGGACCCGGCGGGCCCGGCTCGGCGTGCGGCGGGTGCCGCCGGGCGCGTACCGGCGGCTCATATCGATCCCGGGGGTTACGGCCTGCCGTACCGCTCGCTCTCCGTCATCGCGACGGGCGGATCGGTACTGTGACTGAGGACACATGGCGGGGTGGCTGTGTGCGCACGTTCCGTGCGGGGCAGGAGTTTTGAGCCATCACCGCCGACCTCCACGGCGCTCCGGGAGGGAATCGCGCAGGACGCCGCGTTCCCGGGTGATGCACGGGAGGGCGTGCGTTGACTCGTTTATGGTGTTTATTTTAAGGTTCGCGACAAGGTGCCGCGCCAAAAGGGGAGTTGTCAACGGGGAGAGTGTAGCTCGGCAAGGTAGTTGCGTAATAAATTAATTAATGTTTCATCTTCAACAGGGTGCACTGCGGAATGTCCGCTTCCGATTGTTAGGGCTCATCATCCGCATAGCGGGCTTCCCCGATCGCACCCTGAAGCGTCTTAGCTCACGCAAGCACGGGGGTATTTGTGTTGGACGCAATGGGTACTGTGCCGCGCCCGAAAAGCGGTGACGTATCCACCGATGGTTTCAACGGCAGTCACAGCGACCGCATCGGACCCCGCGACCACGGGCCGGTACACCGGGGCGACCCCTGGGACGGTGCCGACCAAATGGAGCGGGCCCTGCTCGACGCCCGCGCACTGATCGACTCGACGATGTCACTGCACCGCAACCACCCCGCCCGCAGACCCTTGGTGGTTCGTGCGGACGAGGCCGGCGCGGGCCCCACGATCGAACGGCTGCTGGAGCGGGCCAAGCAGACGGTCTCCGCCTCGGTGCCCGGCGGCGACGAGGAGGCCCTGGAGGTCTTCGCCGCGCTGACGGGGCACCGGCG
Organism: Streptomyces sp. NPDC059248; assembly: GCF_042753905.1. Lineage (NCBI taxonomy): Bacteria > Bacillati > Actinomycetota > Actinomycetes > Kitasatosporales > Streptomycetaceae > Streptomyces > Streptomyces sp. NPDC059248. The sequence goes on from NZ_JBHYZV010000130.1 coordinate 9,758, forward strand.
GCAGACGGCTCCGGCTCCGCGCGCGGAAGCCGCCACCGCCGCCGACCGTGTCGGCCCGCCCGCGGCGGGGCAGGTCACGGTCCGTCTGCTGTGCGGCCCCGGCGCGCTCAGGGGCGGGGTGCCGAGCGCCGCCCAACTGCGCCAGGCGCGCTGCGAGATACGGGTGACCACGGACGGACCGGGGGAAACCCTCATCGTCGACGGATGCCTCGCGCTCCTCAAGGCCGGCCCCGAACTCCCCGAGAGCATCGCCATCATCAAGGACCCCGCGTCCGTCCACGCACTCGACATGCTGTTCGCGTCCTTATGGGCGACCGCCCGTCCGCTGGAGGAGCATCTGCGCCTGAGCCTGTGCTCACTCACGGCCCAGCGGGTTCTGGAACGGCTGCGCGAAGGGCAGACCGATGACGTGGCGGCCCGCGCGCTCAACATCTCCCTGCGCACCTACCGACGCCAGGTGGCCGGGGTGATGAGCGCACTCGGCGTCAGCTCCCGATTCCAGGCGGGGGTACGCGCTGTCGAACTGGGCCTGCTGCCCCGGCAGTCGAGTTCGCCGTCGCGCCAGGTCCACCAGGTCTTCGCGGAGGCGCAGTGAACAAGTCGCTCACCCATGGACCACTGCGAACGGAGAGCGACATCGACGGTGACGTCGCCACGGAGGACTTCGCGGAGGACGTCGAGGCGGACCTGCTGGAGCTGCGGCGTCTGATCGAGACGACCGTCACCAAGTACCGGAACTGGATGGCGCAGGACTCGCTGATCACGGCTGTCGGCGCGGACCGCGAGTCCATCGCGGACTCGGCCCGTCAACTGGGGTCCGAGGCAACGGAGTCGATCGACGTCATCGTCACGGACGCCGGTGACATCGATGCCGTGCGGGCTGCCTGCGGCGCGCCGGACCCGCACGGGCAGAGCGTCCGGGTCCGTCTGCTCACCAGCCAGGCCATGCTCGACACGGGACTGATCCAACCCCTGGTACGGAAGCTGCCGGCCATCGAGATGAGGGTGGCCCGGGTACCGGCGCTCCAAGTGCTGATCGTCGACGGCCTGGCGGCCATGGTCACGACTCCCGCGCCGCCCGGCCGCCAGACGTCGGCCGTCCGGGCCGCGAGCTTCACGGCGACACTCGGCAAGCTCTTCGACGGTTTGTGGGACCAGGCCGTGGACGTCGAGGACCGTATCGACCTCGACGAGTACAGCCAGCTTCGGGCTCCGGCGGAGATTCTGGAGGGGTTGCGGGCCGGGGTCACCGACGAGGTCGCCGCCCGCGAACTCTCCATCTCGGTCCGCACCTACCGCCGGTATGTCGCGGAGATCATGAAGCTGCTCGGCGCGAACTCGCGTTTCCAGGCCGGGGTACGCGCCGCGGAGCTCGGCCTCCTGCCGGGCAGCCCCGGCCTCCCCCTCACCGCCGCGCCCCACCGCGGAGGTGACGCATGGCCCCGCGGGGGTTCGCGGTGAACCCATTCCAGGAGACCGGGGCCGGCGACAGGAACGCGGTGGCAGCTTGTTGACTGCCGGAATGCGGATCGAACCCGGACGAGGCCGTTTTCGTCACTCGCGGTACCTCTCGCGATGCCGCGATGCAGGTAACTGCCAGGAGTCGATGATCCCCACAACTTGACGAAACTTGGCACTAGTGTCATGCCCGACCAACGGCGCCTTGGTCGGCACAGACGGTCAATGCTGTCGCCCGGCATCCAAGCACCCACGAACGTCCCGGCGGCGGCAAGGTAACGGAGGCTTCACACATGGACGTAACCACCCCTGCGCCGAATCAGAAGGCAGGGGCGAAGGAATGGCTGGGGCTGGCGGTGCTCGCCCTGCCGACGCTCGTGCTGTCGATCGACGTCACTGTCCTCTACCTCGCACTGCCGCATCTCGGCGCGGATCTCCAGCCCTCTGCCAACCAGACGCTGTGGATCATCGACATCTTCGGCTTCCTGCTCGCCGGCCTGCTGATCACGATGGGCACCCTCGGGGACCGGATCGGTCGCCGCAGGCTGCTGATGATCGGTGGCACCGGTTTCGCGGCGGCGTCGTTGCTGGGCGCCTACGCCAACAGCGCCGAGATGCTCATCGCGGCGCGCGCCCTGCTCGGAATCTTCGGCGCGACGCTCATGCCGTCCACGCTGTCGCTGATCACCAACATGTTCTCCGACTCGAAGCAGCGGGCGCAGGCGGTCGCGATCTGGGCGGCGTGTGTCTCGTCGGGCATCGCCATCGGACCGCCGATCGGTGGTCTGCTGCTGGAGTCGTTCTGGTGGGGCTCGGTCTTCCTGTTCGCGGTCCCGGTGATGGTGCTCCTGCTGATCGCCGCGCCGTTCCTGCTGCCGGAGTACCGCTCCCCGTCGGCGCACCGGGTCGACGTGATCAGTGTCGCCCTGTCGCTCGCCGCGGTGATCCCGGTGATCTGGAGCATCAAGGAACTCGCCGAAGACGGTGTGAAGGCGCTGCCCCTGATCACCCTGGTCGCGGGTCTGGCCATCGGCGTGCTGTTCGTCATGCGGCAGCAGCGACTGGCCGAACCACTGTTCGACGTGAGCCTCTTCCGTAACCGTGAGTTCAGCGCGACGCTGCTGATGCTGCTCATCGGCGTCGGCGTGGTCGGCGGCGTCTACCTCTTCATCTCCCAGTACCTCCAGCTCGTCAAGGACCAGGGCCCGATGGAGGCCGGTCTGTGGATGCTGCCATCGGCGTTCGTCATGATGGTCACGGCCGCCGCGTCTCCCGCCCTCATCAAATGGTTCCGGCCCGGCTACCTCGTGGGCGCCGGGCTCACCGTGTCCGCGGCCGGGTACTTCATGCTGCTGTCGGTCGGCGCCGACGACGATCTGTCGATGCTGGTCCTGAGCATGATCGTGCTGTTCAGCGGCCTCGGTCCGGTCTTCGCACTCGGCACCGACCTGGTCCTGGGCACCGCGCCGCCCGAGCGCTCCGGATCCGCCGCCGCCATGTCGGAGACGGCCATGGAGTTCGGTATCTCCCTGGGTATCGCGGTCCTCGGCAGTGTGGGTGCCGCCGTGTACCGCAACAAGATGGAGGACGCCGTCCTTCCCGAGGCGCTCGGTCCCGAGGCGGCGGAAGCCGCGGCCGAGACGCTTCCGGGCGCGATGGCGGTCGCCCAGCAGGCGCCCCCCGAGACCGGCGGACCGCTGGCTGATCAGGCCATCGGCTTCTTCATGGACGGGTTCCACGCCAGCGCCATGGTGTGTGGGATCACGGTGGGTGTGTTCGCCCTGGTCAGCTTTGTCCTGCTGCGCAACGCACGGACGAAGGCGCAGATCGAGGCGGATGAGGCCGAGCAGGCCGAGAGCATCGAGCAGGCGGACGACTCGGAAGGGCTCGTCCAGGCGCGGACCAAGTAGCTCACACACGAGCAGCGAATGCCCGGGGTGCCGCACATCATGTG
>NZ_JBHYZV010000131.1:0-13079 GCF_042753905.1 Streptomyces sp. NPDC059248
CCTGGGTATCGACACCTGAGCCGCCCGGCCGTCCCGTCACCGCCGCGGCGCCGCCCCCGTGTCCGTCCCCGTCTCCTCCGCCGCCTCTTTCTCCGTCTCCGCGCGGACCGTACGGGCCGCCGCGACCAGGTTCTCCAGCGACGCCCGCGTCTCCGGCCAGCCCCGGGTCTTCAGACCGCAGTCGGGGTTGACCCAGAGCCGCTCCGGCGGCAGCGCCGTAAGGCCGGTCCGCAGCAGCGCCGCGGCCTCGTCGACCGACGGCACCCGGGGCGAGTGGATGTCGTACACCCCCGGACCCGCCGCCCGCGGATAGCCGTGGTCCGCCAGCTCATGGGCCACCTGCATATGCGACCTGGCCGCCTCCAGACTGATCACATCCGCGTCGAGGTCGTCGATCGCCTCGACCACATCGCCGAACTCCGCGTAGCACATATGCGTATGGATCTGCGTCCCCGCCGCGACCCCCGAGGTCGTCAGCCGGAACGCCTCGGTCGCCCAGGCCAGATACCCGGGCCGGTCCGCCGCCCGCAGCGGCAGCGTCTCGCGCAGCGCGGGCTCGTCGACCTGCACCACCGCCGTCCCGGCGGCCTCCAGATCCGCCACCTCGTCGCGGAGCGCCAGCGCGACCTGCCGGGCGGTGTCGGCGAGCGGCTGGTCGTCACGGACGAACGACCAGGCCAGCATGGTCACCGGACCGGTCAGCATGCCCTTGACCGGACGGGCCGTCAGCGACTGGGCGTACGAAGTCCACCGCACGGTCATCGGCTCCGGGCGGGAGACGTCACCGGCGAGGATCGGGGGACGCACATAGCGGGTGCCGTACGACTGGACCCAGCCGTGCGCGGTCGCCAGATACCCGGCGAGCCGCTCCGCGAAGTACTGCACCATGTCGTTGCGTTCCGGCTCGCCGTGCACCAGCACATCGAGCCCGGCCTCCTCCTGGAAGGCCACCACCTCGTGGATCTCGTCCCGGATCCGCTTCTCGTACCCGGCCCGGTCAAGCCGGCCCGCCCGCAGTTCGGCCCGCGCCGTGCGCAGGGCCGTCGTCTGCGGGAAGGAACCGATGGTGGTCGTCGGCAGCAGCGGCAGCCCGAGCCGTTCGCGCTGCGCCGCGGCCCGCTCCGGATACGGCTGCGGGCGGCGCGCGTCGGCCCCGGTGACGGCCGCGGCCCTGGCCCGTACCGCCGGATCGCGGGTCAGCGGCGAGGACGCGCGGGCGGCCAGGACGGCCCGGTTGGCGGCGAGTTCGGCGGAGATCGCGCCCGTACCGTCGGTGAGTCCCCGGGCGAGGGTGACGACCTCCGCCGCCTTCTGCTGGGCGAACGACAGCCAGCGCAGGATCCCCGGATCGATCTCCCGCTCGGCCGCGGTGTCCAGCGGTACGTGCAGGAGCGAGCAGGAGGCGGCGACGTCGACCCGGTCCGCCAGGCCGAGGAGCGTACCGAGCGTCGACAGCGCCCGCTCCAGATCGGCGGCCCAGATGTTGCGGCCGTCGACGACGCCCGCCACCAGCCGCCTGCCCGGCAGTCCGCCGACGGAGGCCAGCGCCGCGAGATTCGCCGCCGCGGGTCCCGTGAAGTCCAGCGCCAGACCCTCGACCGGGGAGTCGGCCAGGATGGGCAGCGCCACGCCGAGCCGGTCGAAGTAGGAAGCGACCAGCAGCTTCGGCCGGTCCGTGAGCCCGCCGAGCAGGGCGTACGCCCGGGCCGTGGCGGCCAGTTCGTCCAGGCTGCGGTCCGAGACGAGCGCCGGTTCGTCCAGCTGGACCCAGGCGGCGCCGGCCGCCCGCAGATCGGCCAGGACCTCCGCGTACACGGGCAGCAGCCGGTCCAGCAGCGACAGCGGTTCGAATCCGGCGGGCGCGCCGGGGGCCGCCTTCGCGAGCAGGAGGTAGGTGACCGGGCCGACCAGTACCGGGCGGCCCGTCAGGCCGAGCGCGGCGGCCTCCCGGAACGCGCCGACCTGCGCGGCGGAGTCGGCCGTGAACACGGTGTCGGGCCCCAGCTCCGGCACCAGATAGTGGTAATTCGTATCGAACCACTTCGTCATCTCCAGCGGCGCGGCCTCCTGTGTGCCGCGGGCCATGGCGAAGTAGCCGTCGAGCGGGTCGGCGGCGACCGCCGCGCGATGCCGGGCGGGGATCGCGCCCACCATCACGGTGGTGTCGAGGACGTGGTCGTAGTACGAGAAGTCGCCCGTCGGCACCTCGGCGATGCCCGCGTCCGCGAGCGACCGCCAGTTCGCGGCGCGCAGCGCGACGGCCGTGCGACGCAGTTCGGCCGCGGTGACACGGCCCTTCCAGTAGCCTTCGACGGCCTTCTTCAGCTCCCGGTCCGCCCCCTGACGGGGGTAGCCGTACACGGTGGACCGTGCTGCCGCGGCTGCGGACTTCGTGGTCACGGAACTCTCCTTCGCGAGTCTTCTCCTGTGAGTCCCGGTGACGGGACGAGAACGCGAAGGGACGACACGGCGGACGGGTGCCGCCCGGCGCGTCCGTACGCGCCGCGGCCCCGCCGCTCATTCGTCGCCGACCCGCCCTCGAGGTCACCGGAAGACCGTGCGCGCACCGGCGCACACGGACGACGGGCAGGTCTTCGGACTCACGGGCACGTCCACCGGTCTCCCGGCGGGCACCTACTGGCCGTCGCTTCCCGGGTCCGTCACGGACCCAGTGCGTATGACGGCGGTCGTTCCCACTCACCGCTGCGGGGCAGTCCCGGATTCCCACCGGGTTCCCTCTTACGACGCCTCCCGTCCGGCTGACGGGGGCGAACCAGTCGTACGTGTCACCCTACGGCACACCGGCCCCGGCCCGAGCGAATCCTCCCCGGCCCGAACCGGCGACGGCCCGCCGGATTCCCCGAGGGGACCCGACGGGCCGTCGTGTTGTCGTGCGGTCGTGCGGTCGTACCGGATGACGACCGGTCACCCCGGTGGTGGGGCGTCGGAGGTCCGGTGATCAGCCGGTCGTCGTCACCGGGCCGCGCGCGCCGGCGGCGCCAGGTCCGGCCGGTCCGTCACCCGGAGGGCGTTGACCAGCGGCTTGGCGTATCCGCCCCGGGCCACGAAGCGGACGTTCAGCGTGCCGTCGGTGACCGTCACCGTATAGGCGCGCTGGACCGCCGCGTACGATCCCGCCTCCAGGGCGATGTCGAGGGCGGGCAGGACCTGGACGCCCTCGGCGAGTACGTCGAAGACCCGCTTGTCGGGCCGGGTCGACGACAGTTCGGCGAAGCCGAGTTCCACCGTGTAGACCCCGTTGGGCACCCCGTCGAAGCGGTACTCGTACATGCCCTCACGGGCCGTGCGGAACAGCCCCGGGTCGTCGGTGCCGGAGACCGCGCGACCGGTGGAGCGGGTCGCGGACGCGCCCTGGTAGCCGTACGAGCCGTTCGTATACGCCCGGTCCGGGGTCCAGGTGTCGCCGAGTACGTCGACCGACGACGTCCGGGCGCCGGTGTCGAGCGCCGCCCGGTAGCGCGGCACGACGACCGTGACGGGTACCGAGAGCACCGGCGAGCGTCCACTCCGGGACTCGATCCTGACCGCGGACGTCAGGACCGTGCCGGGGGCGAGACCCGCGGTGTCCACGGTGATCGTGAGCGGTGTCCTCGCCCCGGTGGCGAGTTCACCGGCGGCCGGTCCCGCGGTGAGCCAGGGGGCGTCCTCGGCGACGGTGAACGCCGTGCCGAGACCCGGGTTGGACAGCTCGATCGTCCGGGTGCGCCGCTGGTCGCCGGGGGCGACGACGTCGAGCGACGCCTTCGACGGCGTGACCCGTCCGGTGCGCAGCGACCGGGTGTCGCGGGCGACGGTCCCGGCCGCCACCTCGATGGTGCCGTCCGCGCTCTCGTACGCCGGTGCCGACACGGCCACCGGCTGCGGGCCCGCCGGGGTCTGGGCGACATAGCCGCCGTCGGCGCCGGTGGTGACGGTCACCGCCGATGTCCCGGTGCCGAAGGCGACGGTGGCGCCGGCGACGCCCTTGCCGTCGTTGGCGTCGACGACCCGGCCGTTGACCACGCCGTGGCGGGTGGTGCGGAAGGAGACCGACAGACCGTCGCTGAGGACGGCGGAGTTGAGGGAGTAGAGGAATGCGTCGGTGCCGGTGGCGTTCTCCACGCCGATGGTGGCGCTGGACCCGCCCGCCAGGCCGGTGCCCGTGGTGCCCTTGTAGTGGTAGGTCACCCCGCCGTTCTCGCCGATCACGGCGGCGAAGGAGAACCGCCTGCCCTGGTCGGCCCAGTGGACGACGTCACGCCATTCGACGGTGTACGACCGGTTCGGCGCGGTGCCCGTGACGCCGGTGAAGACCGCGGACTCGCCCTCGCCGGTCAGCAGCAGATCGTCCCAGAACGGGTAGAGGGCCGCGTTCGGCACCGCGGCGCTGGGCAGTGATCCGTTGGAGTCGCCGGTGTGGGGTCCGCCGAAGCTGAGGGTGCCGTTGGTGCCCACATGGGCGACTGAGTAGTTCTTCCCGTACAGCGGTACGGGGAAGGGGAGTTCGACGCGCTCGGTGGTGTTGTCGCCGGTGAGGGCGAGTCGCTGGGTCCCGGCCTGGTAGGCCCGGTCGCCGGTGGCGCAGGCGTATCCGAAGGTGTCCGTGCGCTCGGGCAGGGTCACGGCCGCGGTGGTGTCGCCGGCGACGGTGACACGGGTACTGCCCGCGGTGACGCACTTGGAGGGATGCGTGGCCCGGATCTCGTACTCGCCGTGCGGCAGGACGGCCTCGAACCGGCCGGCGGCGTCGGTGGTCGCGGTCACCGGTGTGTTGGTGACGGAGACCGAGGCCCCGGCGACGGGCCCGGCGGCCGACGACACCACGCCGGTGACCCGGGCGGAGGCGGCGGCGGTGAGCCCGAGGTCGAGGGTGGCGGCGGCGTTCTCGGTGACCGCGGCGGTACCGCTCGCGCTCTGGTAGCCGAACTTGGCGGCGGTCACGGCGTACGAGCCCGTGGAGAGCGACGGGAAGGCGTAGCGGCCGTCGGCCCCGGTGACGGCGGTCCGGCTGATCGGACCCTCCGCGGTGACCCGGGCCCCGGCGAGCGGGGTACCGCCCTCGGTCACGGTGCCGCCGAGGGAGCCGACCGGGCCGCGGGGCGCCGCCTGCACGGCGGCCAGGGCGTCGAGCCTGCCCTCGCCGAAGACGTTGTTGTCGGCGGGGGTGCCGCCGCAGGCGGTGGCGTCGACATCGGTGGCGGTCTGGTCGAGCAGCCCCTCGGTCTGGGCGATGTCGCCGCGGAGCGCGGGGGCGGCGGACCAGATCAGGGCGACCGCCGCCGCGGTGTGCGGGGAGGCCATCGAAGTGCCGGAGAACGATCCGTATCCGCCGTTGCGGATCGCGGAGCGCACATTGGACCCGGGCGCGGCGATATTGGGCTTGATGCCGCCCTCGTCACCGGCGCCCCGGGAGGAGAAGCTCGCGATGGCGTTGTTGATGTCGAAGGCACCGGAGCTGTACGACGCCACATAGTCGCCCGGGGAGCCGCTGGTGGCGCACGCCGGGCCGTTGTTGCCGTTGGAGAAGGCGGGGAAGATGCCGGCCGCCCGCCAGGCGGCGACGATCTCCTTGTACCAGGGGTTGTGGACGCCGCTGCCCCAGGAGTTGTTCACGATGTCGGGTGCCAGATCGGGTCGCGGATTGGCCCCGTTGACGTCGGTGGGGGCGAGGATCCACTGACCGGACGCCAGCAGCGACGCCTGGGAGCAGGAGTTGGACTCGCAGCCCTTCGCGGCGATCCAGCGCGCTCCGGGCGCCACCCCGATCTTGTTGGCGGCGCCGTCGTCGCCGACCATCGTGCCCATGGTGTGGGTGCCGTGGTCGTTGTTGTCGCACGGGGCCTTGACCGGGCAGATATTCGCCGGGTCGAACCAGTTGTAGTCATGGGTGTAGCCGCCGTCGGCGGCCCGGCCCCGGTACTGGGTGTTGACGGCCGGGTGCAGATAGTCGACCCCGGTGTCGATATTGGCGACCACGACACCCTCGCCGCGGACCCCGAGGGTCTCCCAGACCCGGGGTGCCCCGACCCGGTCGATGTTCCATTCGACCGCGTCGACGGCGTTCTCCCGCTCGCCCCTGACCGGCTTCGGGATGGTGACCGTGTCGTCGGCGTCGAGCCCGGCGACCTCGGGCCGCTGGGCCAGCGCCTCGGCGACCTTGGCGTCGGCGACGACCCGGACGGTGTTCACGGCCCAGTACGCGGTGTGCTCGGCCCGGACGTTCCGCAGGGCCTCGACGACCCCGGCCTGGGTACGTTCGGCGTGCGCGCGCTTGGCGTCGTACACGGCGCGGGCCTTGGCCGCCTTGGTCCCGGCCCGGTTCGCGGCCCCCAGGTCGGCGGCGGTGTCGAACCGTACCCAGAACTCCGTCTTACCGCGGTCGAGCTGGCGCCGCAGCTCGGGTTCGATCTTGCTCTCGGCGACCGTCGGCCGGTCGGCGGCGGGTCCGGCCTTCGGGGCAGCCCCCGCGGAGCCCGCGCCGAGCGGTAACAACAGCAGAACGCCGGAGAAGGCGGCCAGGGCGGAGAGCGCGGCCCGCGAGGGTCTGCGCTGTCCGCCGCGCCCGCGGGCGCCGTCGGTGGTGGAGGCGGGCCCGGCGCGTCTGACGCGCAGGACCCGGCCGATACGAGTGATCCGTCGTGCCACGGTGTCTCCCCTTGCGCTGGCGGCGGTGTACGCCGCTGAGGAAGGTGCCGGAAACGTGCGTGAAGCAGCAACGCCCGTCCATGGCAAGGCCGTTGGCAGGCATTGTCATGCACGGGGCGATGGTCGCCGTTCATCGTGGGGCAGTGGGCACCCCCGCAACAAGGGGGCCTCGTCGTCGCGGGCCGCGCGACAGCCACGATGTCCCCAAGAACACGCAAATGTCCCGCGAGGTTTCATCCGCGGGACACACGGGGGAGAAGCCGCCGCTCAGCCGAGCGCCGGACGGCTCACGGAGGGGCGCGGTTCGGGTCGCACGCCGTCCCGGCCGGTCCGGAGCGGTCCGGAGCGGTCGGGAGGGGTCGGAGGTGGTCGGGAGCGGTCGGGAGGGGGCCGGCGGCGGGCCCGGTCAGATGCCCGGCGCAGGGGCGGGCTCGGCCGCGGCACCCGGTGCCGTACCCCGGGCGCGCCGGGCGACGAGCTTCGCCAGCTCCCAGGCGACCAGCAGGACCAGCGCCGCCAGCAGGGCCCAGCCGAACTGACGGAGATCGAGCCGGGTGGTGTCGAGGATCCGGCGGAAGCCGTCCAGCTGGGTCACCATCACGGCCAGCACGAACTCCGCCAGCGCCGCCCAGTTCATCTGCTTGCTGTCGAACGTGGCGGCCCGCAGCACGGACGCGGTCTCGCTCCGGCACTCGAAGGCCGCCACGATCAGACAGAGCGCGAACGCGGTGAACGCCGTCGACCGGCCGATGTCCGCACTGCCGAAGTGCTTCTCGCCCAGCACGATCAGCGCCAGCAGCAGAACGGTCAGCGCGAGACCGCTCAGCCCGACGGAGAGCAGCAGGGGACGGGTCAGCACGGACTCCCCGCGCGGGCGCGGCCGTCGCCGCATCAGACCCGGGCTCTCCCGGTCGAAGCCGAGCGCGAAGCCGAACGGCGCGTTGACGACGAAGTGGATCCACAGCACCTGCGCCGGGGTGAACGGCTCACCCGCCGCGATATTGAAGAGCGTCGCGCCGAGGAAGGTCAGGACGAAGGTCACCAGCAGCAGCAGAACGAACCGGATGTACTTCGTCAGATTGTCGTAGAGCTTGCGGCCCTCCTCCACGGCGTAGACGATCGTCGCGAAGTTGTCGTCGGAGAGGATCATCCGCCCGGCGTTCTTCGCCACATCCGTCCCGCTGCCCATGGCGATACCGATATCGGCGGCCTTGATGGCGGGCGCGTCATTGACCCCGTCGCCCGTCATCGCGACGACCTCGCCCTTCTTCTTCAGCACATCGGCGAGCAGCACCTTGTGCTCGGGCGCCACCCGGCCCACCACACCGATGGTGTCGATCCGGGTGAGCCGCTCTCCGTCCGGCAGGGCCGCGAAGTCGGCGCCGAGCACCGCGTCGCCGGGGATACCGAGCTGCCGGGCGATGGCCGCGCCCGTCGTCACATCGTCCCCGGTGACCATCCGGACCCGGATATGGGCCTCCTGCGCGGCTGCCACGGCCGCCCGGGACTCCTCGCGCGGCGGGTCCACCATGCCCACGAGCGCCGTCATCCGCAGCCCGGTCACGTACCCCAGCAGATCGCCCCCGGCGTCGAACCCTTCCGGATCCAGATCCCGGGTCGCCGCCGCCATCACCCGGTGGCCCTCGCCGCCCATCCGCGCCACGGCCTCCGCCGCCCGCCCGCTCAGCTCCGCGTCCCACGGCACGGTCCGCCCGTCCGCCAGGGCGCTCTCCGCCCGTTCCACGACCGCGGGCGCCGCGCCCTTCACGAACACCCGCACCACCGGCCGCCCGGACTCGTCCCGCGCCGTGGTGAAGACGGCCATCAGTTTGTAGTCGGGGTCGAACGGCAGGGTCGCGAGACGCGGCAGCCGGTCCCGGGTCGCGCCGACGTCGAGACCCGCCTTGTGCCCGAGGACCAGCAGCGCGCCCTCCGTCGGATCCCCGACCACGGCGCCGTCGACCAGCCGGGCGTCATTGGCGACCAGGAACGGCAGGATCGCGTCCTCGACGCTCGCCGTGGAGCCCGCCGCCCGCTGGATCCGGCCGGTGAGCCCGTACCCCGTACCCGACACGGTGTAGCGGTCGGTCGGGCTGACCACCTCCACGACCGTCATCTGGTTCATCGTCAGCGTGCCGGTCTTGTCGGAGTTGATCGCGGAGGTGAAACCCAGCGTCTCCACCGAAGGCAGCTCCTTCACGATCGCGTTCCGCTGCGCCAGATGGAGACTGCCGACGGAGAGGATCACCTGGGTCACCGTCGGCAGCGCCTCGGGGATCGCCGCCACGGCGAGGGAGACGGCGCTGACGAAGAGCGTGTCCCACGCCTGCCCCCGGGTCCGGCCCAGGGCGAACATCACCACCATGGTCAGTCCGGCCGCCCCGGCGATCCACAGGGTCAGCCGGTCGAGCTGCCGGCTCAGCGGCGACTGCTCCGCACGGGTCGCCGTCAGCATGCCCGAGATCTTGCCCAGCTCGGTGTCGGCGCCGGTACCCGTGATCACCAGCACCCCGCTGCCGTGGGTCACCGGGGTGTTCATGAACGCGGTATTCGACTGCTCGCCCGGCGAAAGACCGCCGGACGGGGCACCGCCCGCGCCCGCAGGCAGCTTCGCCGCGTCCTTCGCGGCGGGCACGCTCTCGCCGGTGAGCGCCGACTCGTCGATCTGGAGCGCGTTCGCCGACACGATCCGCCCGTCCGCCGGGACCTGGTCCCCGGCCGCGATCAGGACGACGTCCCCCGCGACCAGCCCCTCGGCCGGGATCTCCGACTCCGCCCCGTCCCGCCGGACCCGCGCCGTCGCCCGCATCATCGACTTCAGCGCGTTCATCGCGCTCTCCGCCTTGCCCTCCTGCCGCAGCCCCACGACCGCGTTCAACACCGTCAGCAGGGCGAGCAGTACGGCCGTGCTCCACTGGCCGATCGCGAGGGACACCACGGCGGCGGCCACCAGGATGATCTGCATATAGCTGCGGTACTGGTCGAGGAAGCGCCGCCAGGCGGGCGGCGACTGCTCCTCCGGCAGCGCGTTCGGCCCGTGCGCGGCCAGCAGTTCGGCGGCCCGCGCGGCCGTCAGACCGACCGCGGGATCCACCCCGAACGCCGCCGCGACCTCCGCCGCCTCGCGCTCGTACCAGGGCGCCCCGCCGCCCGGGGGCTCCGGCCGGCGCGCCGTCGTCACCGCCCCGCCCCCTTACGGCCCCCGCGTCCCTTTCCGGCTTTACGGCCCCGCTTGCCGCGCCCCGACCCGGCGCCGGCCGGATGCGCGGCGGCGTACGGATCATCGGCCGCGCCCTCCGGCGCCTCGGCCTCCAGCTCGCGCCGTACGTTCAGCAGCTCGTCCCGGGCCTTCTTCCCCACGGTCGGATACCGCGGGTCCAGCTCCATCAGGGTGTGCACCAGCACCGCCGAAGCGCAGATCCTGGCGAACCACTTGCGGTCCGCGGGGACGACGTACCAGGGCGCCCACTCCGTACTCGTGGCCGACAGCATCTCCGAGAAGGCCCGCTGGTAGTCGTCCCAGAACCGCCGCTCGCGGACGTCGGCGGCCGAGAACTTCCAGTTCTTCTCCGGCAGGTCGATCCGCTTCAGGAAGCGGGCCCGCTGCTCCTCCTTGGAGAGATTGAGGAAGATCTTGACGACCTTGAAGCCGTTGTCGGTGAGATAGCGCTCCCAGTCGTTGATCTCGCGGTAGCGGCGCTCCCAGATCCCGCGCCGCCGCGCCGACGGCGGCAGCTTCTGCCGGTCCAGCACCTCGGGGTGCACCCGGACCACGAGGACCTCCTCGTAGTGCGACCGGTTGAAGACCGCGATATCGCCGCGGGCGGGCAGCCGGCGGGCGTACCGCCACAGATAGTCGTGGTCCAGCTCCTCGGCCGACGGCACCTTGAAGCTGCTGACATGGACGCCCTGCGGGTTCACCCCGCTCATCACATGCCGGATCGTGCCGTCCTTGCCACCGGCGTCCAGAGCCTGGAGACAGACGAGGACGCCGTACGTGTCCTGGGCCGCCAGCCGTGCCTGGTACTCGGCCAGCAGCTCGACCCCCGTCCGCAGCAGCTCGACCCCCCGCCCCTTCTTGAGATGGGCCTTGTAGCGGGGGTCGTAGTCCGCCGCGAGATCGACGTCCGAGCCCGGGGGGACCCGCAGCGGCTCGATGAACTCCGCGATCCGCCGGGCCCGCTTGTCGGTGTGGTGCGCCCGATGGGCCTTCTCCGCCATAGCCGCCGACCAGCCCTTCTCCCCGTACAGCCGTATCCCCGCCACCCTCCGCCGGGGACCCGGCGGAGGCAATGCGGGTGAGCCGTTCGGGTGAGGCCCCTCAGGCGTCGGAGCGGGCCGCGTTGTGCCGTGCCACCAGGTCCGGGAGTTCGTCCAGCGCGTCGATCCGGAACAGGCACCGCCCGGCCGTGTCCGGGGGGACGTCGAGGATATGGGCCCACGGACCGCGCCGGATCAGACAGGTCCTCATCCCGGCCCCGGCGGCCGGGCGGATGTCGTTGTCGGGCCGGTCGCCGACGTAGAGGATCGAGGACGCGTCACCACCGCCCGCGCGGACGACCCGCTCGAAGAACGCCGGCGACGGCTTCTCCACACCCCACTCCTCCGACGTGCCGATCACATCAGCGGCGAGGCCGAGGCCGCGGAGGATCGGCTCGGCGTACGCCGGCTGGTTGCCGGCCAGGCCCACGAGCAGTCCCTGATCCTTCAAGGACGCCAGACACGCCCGCGCGTCGGGGTAGAGATCCTCCTCGCCGAACGACTCGGGCTCGCCGGCGGCGGCCCGGAGTTCCCGTTCGGCCACGATGTCGAAGCCGGGCCGGAAGGTTCGGAACGTCTCCCGGTAGTCCAGACCGCGGGCGATCCCAGCGCCGAAGACCGCCGAGAGCGTATGCCGTGGCACGCCGAGCCAGTCCGCCCAGGTCTCGAACTCGCGGGACTCGTCGAGAATCGTTCCGCCGATATCGAAGAAGACCGCGTCGATCATGTGTACCCCTCCGCCGAAGACGCCTTGTCGGTGCGCCCCGAGCGTAGGTGTGCGGGGGTGTCAGCAGGCCCCGTGATGTCGCGTGATACCGCCGGGCGCCGGGGTCATGACCAGCTCCAGCCGGGCCGGGCGGCGGACGAAGAGACTGGGGACGTACGACGGCCGGTCGCCGGGCCGCAGGGCGATGTCCCCGGTCGCGTCCAGCAGGGCACGGAGCGCGACGACCGCCTCCAGCCGGGCCAGATGCGCGCCGACGCAGAAGTGGATACCCCGGCCGAACGCCGTATGGCCCCGGGCGGCGGGCCGCGCCAGATCCAGCCGGTCGGGGGTGCCGAAGGCCGCCGGGTCGCGGTTGGCCGCGCCCCACAGCAGCATCAGCCGGGCGCCCTCCGGCAGCCGGACACCGCCGAGTTCGGCCTCCCGGGTGGTGACCCGGAAGTGGCCCCGGAACGGGCTCTCCAGCCGCAGGGCCTCCTCGACCAGGGCCGGGAGGAGCCCGGCGTCGTCGCGGATCCGCCGCTGGAGCGCCGGGTCGGCGGCGAGCAGCCGGGCGGTCGCGCCGATCAGGCTCGTGGTGGACTCGGCTCCCGCCGTGACCAGTTGCAGCAGCATCGACGCGGCCTCGTCGCCGTCCAGGAGTCCGCCCGACCAGGCCTCCGCGACCTCGTCGACCAGCCCTCCGCACGGATGGTGCCGCGCCTCCTCCAGCCGTTCGCGCAGATAGGCCGTGAAGGCGAGGATCTCCGCGGCGAGTTCCCCGGTGCGGTCGGGGCCCGCGAGGCCGCCGAGAAGTTCGACACCCGCGTCGGACCAGGCGGTCAGCCGGTCCGCGTCGGCCTCCGGCAGTCCCAGGATCCGGCTGATCATCAAAGTCGGCAGCGGTCCGGCGACCCCGGCCATCCAGTCCCCGCCGCCGGCCGCGACCAGACTGTCCACCCGGGGCTCGACCAGCTCCGCCACGGTCTCCCGCAGGGCGTCCACCCGGCCCCGGGCGAAGGCCCCGCGGACGATCCGGCGGTGCCCGGTGTGCGCGGGCGGGTCGGCGGTCGCGAGGACGTCGGCGCTGCCCGACCCCGAACCGGCCGCGAGCAGCGAGACGCCGTCCTCGCCCGTGTACAGCAGTCCGAGCAGATTGCTGGAGTACGTGGCGGGGTCGTCGAGCGCGTCGAGCACCTCCGCGTGGCGTACCACCAGATGGAGACCGAGTCCCGGCAGATAGTGCACGGGACCGGCCGCGCGCAGTCTCTCGTAGAGGGGATAGGGATCGTCCAGTACGGCGGGGGCGAAGAGGTCCTCCGCCAGTACGGGGGCACGGGTCATCGCGACCTCCGGGTCGGTCTGCCTGCCGGGGCGCTGAGAGCATGGGCGATAACGCGTGACAGTTCAAGGCCCGTACGGCGGCGGGGGGGGGGCGGCGCCCCGCCCCCCCCCCCCCCCGGGGGACCCC